>JAIBBR010000187.1 GCA_019694575.1 Myxococcaceae bacterium | reverse complement strand
TAGAGTAGCGCGCGACGCGAAAGGGGCGTTGCTTCCTTTCGGCGGTAGCCAGTAAGTCACTGCCGCATGCAGCCCCTATTTCGTTTTTTCAGCGCGGTAGACAACGCGATTTACCGGGTCGAGCGTTGGCTCTGCCTGAGTCTGCTCGGCGCCATGTGCGTGGCGGTATTTCTCGACGTCGTTCACCGTGTGTGGTCGACCGAGGGCAAAATCGACAAGCTCTTCGCGAGCGTCTTTTCGCCTTCTGTCGCCCCCTGGTTGGCGCTGGCCTTCTACGCCGCTGTCAGTACCGCGCTCATCTTCGCGGCCTTTCGCACGCGCAAAAGCACGTCGCACTATTCGAGCGGCCGCACTTGGGCCTTTTCTCTCGCCATCACCGCGGGCATCGGGCTGTTCATTCGCACTTTTCTCTGGCTCGCTCCCAACGGCCTGGTGTGGGCCCAGACGTTTGCCCTGTGCGCAATGTTGTGGGTGGGTTTCTTGGGAGCGTCGATGGCGGCACACGGCAACTCGCACCTCACACTCGAAATCATGGAATTCGTGTGGAAGGGCAAGGTCAAAGCCAACATCGGCCGTGCGGGTGCGCTGGCCGCCGCGGCGTTCACCGGCACCTTGGGTTACCTGTGTTTTTTGCACGTGGTGTTTCACTACCGCGGCTTCGTGGAGTCTGACGGTGTCTCAGGCCGTTTCGAGGGCTTCGAAGCTCCTCGCTACGTGGTCTACGCGGTGTTGCCGCTCACCATGTGGTTGATGACCCTGCGCTATGTGGGGCACGCGATTTCGCCGCCGCCCGAGCCAACGCACGAAGACTTGGCCAAGAAGCTCGACCCCCTGGAGCCCGCCTAAAATGAACCTCGTCCTCGGGCTCCTCGGGCTCCTCGCGGTACGCACACCGCTTTTCGTGGTGATCGGCTTCTCGTCGATGATGTGCTTCGTGCTGTGGGGCGACGGGTACAACACTCTCGCGTCGCTCGAAATTATTCCCGCGAAGATCGCCAGTCTCACCTCGAAGAACGTGTTGTTGGCGATTCCCTTTTTCGTGCTTTCAGGCGCATTGATGAGCGCGGGCGGCATGGCGCGGCGGCTCGTCGCGGTGGCCGAGGCAATGGTGGGCCATTTTCGGGGGGGCATGGCGATCGCTTCGGTGCTCGCCTGCATGATCTTCGCGGCGATCAGCGGCAGCTCGCCCGTCACGCTCATCGCGGTGGGGGGCATCATGTTCCCCGCGATGATGAAAGCGGGTTACCGCGAGAACTTCGCGTTGGGCTTAATCACCACCGCGGGCTCGCTGGGCTGTTTGATTCCTCCGTCGATACCCATGCTGGTGTACGCCATCAGCGTCTCGGGGAACTCGGCGGTCAACGTGGGCGATTTGTTTCTCGCTGGCTTGGGCCCCGCGGTGCTGATCGCCGGCATGCTCGCGCTCTACAGCTATTTTCGCGGAGGCCAAAAAGAAGGCCGCCCGCCCAAACCGTGGAGCGAACGGCTGCAAGTGGTGCGCGACGGCCTGTGGGCGTTGCTGATGCCAGTCATCATCTTGGGCGGCATTTACTCGGGCATTTTCACGCCCACCGAGGCGTCGGCGGTCTCGGTGGTTTACGCAGTGGCCGTAGAGCTGCTCATTTTTCGCGAGCTCCAATGGGTCGACGTGGGCCCGGCGATTTTGAAGAGCGTGGCGATGATGGGCGCGCTGCTGTTGGTGATTGTGCTCTCGTTTGGCCTCAACGATTTCATGGTCGAAAAGCAGGTCGCCGAAACGATTCTCGCCGAAATTCAAGAGCGCAACTTGGGGCCGGCGGGTTTCTTGCTCGCGATCAACGTCTTTCTCATCGTCACCGGCGCCCTGATGGACTCGATCTCAGCCATCGTTCTCTTCACGCCGCTCATCGCCCCCACGGCGGTCGCGCTCGGTATTGATCCGCTCCACTTGGGGGTGGTGTTCATCGTGAACATGGAAATCGGCTACGTCGCGCCGCCCATCGCCACCAATCTCTTCGTCAGCGCCCAGCTCTTTCAAAAGAAATTCGGCCAAGTGGTGCGTTCAGTCATGCCCACCTTGGGCATTTTGTGCATCGGCCTGGTGGCGGTGACCTACGTGCCTTCAATTGCCCTGGGCCCGGTGTATGGCCCACGGGGTCAGGGGTACTACCAACCCTTCGGAGCTGGCCCGCCGAAAGCCAAACCCAGCGTTCAGCCTGCCAGCGACACCGACGGCGGCGTCACCGACGAGGCGCCCGGCCACGTGATGTCGATTGAAGAAATGATGAAGCGCCGGCGCGAACAAGAAGCCGCGGTCGACAGCGACGGCGGAACGCCTTAAAGCAAAATTTTTCCATGCCCCCCTCTAGCGCCCTCGCCCCTTGAGGGCGTTATGATGGCCCAGTGATTTTGAGGCCTACCAAACGCCCAAAACAACGGGGCTTCTGGCGCGCTTCGGCGGCGATCTCGTTGGCCATCGTCGCCCACGGTGTCTTTTTCGCCCTGCTCCTTTTTCTCTCGATGCTTCATTTCGGAGAGCCCCGGCTGCCCCGCGGGCGAGCCCAAACGCAGCCCGAGGTGTCGATGCGCCCTTTGAGCGCCGACATGTGGGAGCGCAACCGCGGCCCCGACGCGCCACCTTCTCTCAACGCGTCAGCCCAGGCCAAGCGCGAGCAGCCGAAGAAAGAGAAGCCGGTCGAAAAACACCCTCAGGGGCAGGTGGTCGACGTGGCTCCAGGCAACCGGCAAGAAGACCCCAACGCCAAGTACCTGGCCGAGAGCGCGAACAAGACACAGAAAGAAACCCGCGCCAAAGAGCAGACTGCGTTCTACCGAAATGCGATGCCCCGCCGCACGTCGACCACTCCGACCGAAGGCGAAGGTGTCGACACCGTCGAGAAAGCGCAAGTCGGCGGTAACAATGGCGCGGGGCAAGACGATCGCCCGCTGCTGCAGGGCGAGAAGCGCGCCACGGTGGAAGTACCCGACATGAAGAAGCGCAGCGAAGTGGCGATGCGCCCTGACGAAGCCACTGAAGGGCCAGGCATCGACGTCGCCAATCGCACCGAGAGCGCCGAGGTGAAGGGCAATTCAAACCGGCTCAAAGTGCAGCCAGGCAGCGCCGAAGGCTCGGTTGATTCGTCGCAGGGCAAAATTGGGCAAGCGGGAGTGCTGAGCCTCATTCCTTCGCAGTCGGTGATGGACAAAGTGACCGGCGCGGCGGCGAATGATCATTTGAAAGACGTCGATGAAGGCGACGGCACGTACCTCAACACCAAAGAATGGAAGTACGCGAGCTTCTTCAACCGCGTGAAGCAGAGCGTGGGCCAACACTGGAACCCCGGCGCGCAATTGCGGTTGAGAGACCCCACGGGCGGCATTTACGGCGGCCGAGACCGCTATACCCTGCTCCAAGTCACGCTCAACGAAGAGGGCAAGCTGACTGACGTGTATGTCGAGAAGAGCTGCGGTATCGACTTTTTAGACTTGGAAGCAGTGCATTCTTTCGAGCGGGCGCAGCCGTTCCCCAACCCGCCTCCTGGCTTGGTGACCGATTCGTCGGTGCGCTTTCAGTTCGGCTTCTTCTTGGAAATGGGCGGTAGCCCGCGCATGCGGCTGTTCCGCTCGGCGAATTAGCGAATTAATTCGAGCCCGCCCAGCTTGGCGTGGTGGCGAAAGTCGGCATCTCTCGTCACCAACGGCGTGCGGTGATCGATGCAGCTCTGAGAAATCAAGGCGTCTGCCAGCCTGGCCTTGTACCCCTTCTTTAGAACTTTCGATCGCAGCTGCCCAACGCGCTCCCAATAGCCATCAAGCACTTCAAGCATGGGAATTTGCTTCAAGACCGCCACCACGCTGTCTTTGAGCTTCGGGTCGCTGAGCAGCTCAGACAACACCACCGGCGGGAGTACCACCTGGTTGTGCGCGAGTGCCTCGTCGATAACGTCGACGTCAGCTCCCGTATCGCCCTTTAGAAAAGCCACCATCGAGCTCGTATCGACAGCAATCACAATCAATCGTCCCGAAGGGCCGCCACGTCGAGAGAGAACGCAACTTTACCCTTCATGCTCCGCAGCCGGCGGTAGGCCTTGTCGGCTGCCAATAACTCAAGCCCACGGCGAATCGTGGGAGTGAGCCCCTCACCCGTCGATTGCTGAGCCTTCGTGAGCAAGTCCTCAGGGAGAATGACCGTGACTTTTCGAGAACCCTTCATCGCCCCAACAATACCAGCGTGCATGCCGTATAACAATACGGCATTGAAAAGGCCTTGAGCGCGCGGGGGGGCCCATTGCGTACCGGCGTGCCTTCGCCCACGCTAGCTTCTATCGCTCCGACTAATTCAATTGTCAGGCATCGGTTTTGCTCGCCGTCGCGCTGTCACCTTCATTCGCGTCTTCGACAGATCAACGAAGGCTCGCAAGCTCATGCGTCGAGGAGAGCATTGCCTACCCCTTCTTGCGCAGCTCAGCCAGCGCCGCCTTGGCCTTGGCCACGTACACCGCGGCCGACTTGCCCTTGCCCTTGATCCACTTGTCATGGGTGGGCAGACAGGCCTTGGCGAACACTTCACGTTCGGCCGGAGTCAAGGTGTGCACCTCAATCTTCGCGGCCTTGAAGTTCTCAATCAAAAGCGGCGCCAACTCACGCACGCCTTTGCGGCCCTTAATCGCGTCGGCCTTGGGGTCGCCCATGATCATCTTCTGATCAGCCGGAGCCAGCTTGTCGAACCACGCCTTGTTCGCCACCACGATGCCCGGTTGGTAAATCGCCTCGGTCAACGAGTAGTGCTTTACCCCCTGGTACCACGACGCGGCAAAAGTGAAGAGCGGCGTGTTGTCGAAGCCGTCGACCACTTTGGTCTGCAGCGACGAGAGCACTTCGGTCACCGAAATGGGCACCGGCGAAGCACCCAGCGCGCGGTACATTTCTAAGTGCACTTCGTTCTCTTGCGACCGCATCTTGCGGCCCTTGAGCGCTTCAGGCGTCTTCACCGGCCCGAACGTGGTACCAAAGCTGCGGTACCCATTCTCGGCCCAAAACAGAATCTGAAAGCCGCGCGAGGCGAGCAGCTTCTGCATGTCAGTGTTGAGCACGTTGTCGATGACGTGATCAGCTTCGGCCACGTTGTTGAACAAGAACGGCAACTCGAAGAGCGCCAGCTCAGGCACCACCGCGGCCAGCGCTCCTGTCGAACCGGCCCACACCTGAATCGCCCCGCGCTTGCACTCGCTCGAGGTGACCGTCTCGTCGCCCAACCCGCCGCCCAGGTAGCTCTTCACGGTGAAACGCCCGCCCCCTTCGGCGCTGATACGCTTCTTGAAGTCTTTCACCTGCTCGGCCCATGGAGTGCCTTCAGGCGCCACGGTCGAAAGCTTCACCACCATCGGCTCTTCAGCCCACGCGGTGTTGCCCGCGGCGAGCGCCGTCGTACCCACCGCTGCGGTCTTCACGAATTGTCGGCGATTCATCATCGGCATGGAGTCCTCTTCAAACCTGCTTAGAACAACTCTTTGGCCTTGGCCTTGAGCTCCTTGGCCTTCACTTTTTCAGCCCTGGTCTCGGGAATCAGGTCGGGGTTGATGTCGTCAGGCGCGGCCAACACCTCGTCGAGCAACTTGTCGAAGAGCGCCCGGTCTTGCACCTTCACCGCGTAAACGTCGGCCATCAACACCTTGGTGCCCAGGTAATACGGGGCGAGCTGCAGCGACGACTCGAAGTGCTTCTTCGATTTTTCCATGTCACCGCCCGCGAAGCCCGGCGCTACCGCGTAGTAGCCACCCCAATAACGGTCGGGGCCTCCGTGGAACAAGTCGGGCTTCACTTCAAGCACCTTGCCCATGACGGCCTTGATGCGATCTTTATTTCCCAGCACGGTGCTGAAGCCCTTGGCCCGCGCCCATTTGCCCAACGACGAGGCATACCAATAGGCCGATTCAGCTTCTTTCGGAGTCAGCTTCTGCGCCGCGTCTTCGACTGAACCACCCGAGGTGACGATCTTCTTGAACTCGGGGTTCGACGTCGCCATCGCGCGTTCAGCGGCGCTCACCCCCTTCTCGAAGGTGTCTAAGTACTTGTCGCTGCCTCGGTAATACGCGTCAGCGAGAAAATAATAGGCGCGCGGCAGCTTGGCGAGCGTCTCGGTATCGTTGGGGTTGGCGGCGACCGCCCCTTCCCACGAAGCGATGGCCTTTTCGACTGACGCGGCGTCGTTGCGGTTTTTCCACGCTTCGTCGCCTTCGGCGATCAGCTTGTCAGCAGGAGCAGCCTGCGCCGAGCTCTGAACTTCTTTCGGCCCTTCCCACGCAGAGTTGCGCCCCGCGGAGCAACCAATGAGCCCCACCGCCGCCAATGCCGAAACCCAATCGCCAAACGCTTTCATATTTAGTCGCTCCTTGAAAGTAACGCTTTTGAAGCCTCGGGGCTTATCGAGGGCTGCGACGGCTGGCAACTGGCTTGTTTCTCTTGAGGCTTTAAGGTCACGACGCCAAGAACACGCCGGCGCTGAAATCGAGACGGCTCTGCAACAGCCGCATCAAGCTGTCGACTTCGTGCGCGGGCAGCCCAAGCGCCGCAGCCAACTCTTGCCGCGTCAAGGCGAGCAAGCCAGAGCGCGCCGACGACAACCACCGCGCCGCAGTCGCCCGGTGCACGCGGTAAAGCGACGCCACGTCTTCGAGCGACAGCTCGTCGAGATAGTGCTGCCGCAGCAAGTTGCGTTCGCGCAGCTCGAGCTTGGCGATGGCGCGGCGAAACGCGGCCGAGAATTCTCCGCGGTATTTCTCTTTCATGAGCGCCAACTCGGGCACTTCAGCCGGAGCTTCAACGCTGCCCAACAACGCTTCGTCGTCAGCCACGGGCTGCCGGGCCCGCGAACGCAGCCACGTAATCACTTCACGCGTCGCCACCACCCGCAACCAACCGGCGAGCGGGCCGCGGCCCAGGTAACGCTCCAAGCGAGGGCGGTTGCCGTCGCCCCCCACCACCAGCGACTGCATCAAGGTGGCGCGAATTTCGTCGAGCTCATGCGCGGCGAGCCGAAAATGGCCGAGCGATTGAAACTGCGCTTTGAGCAACCCGTCGACGAAGCTGACGGCGGCAGAAACGCCCTTCACCGCCGCACACGCGAGGTAAAAGTCTTCAGCGACGAACGCCATCACCTCATCGGCTTCTAAAATGCCTGCATTGAGCCGTGACAAAAACACGTGCTCCACGCCAAAAGCCGGCCACCGCGACAACGCCTGGGTGAGAAAGGCGTGCGGCGTCATCGGCGCTCTCCAAACACCGGGTCTGCTTTCGGGTTGACATTGCGCGGGGCGGGCTTCGCCGGAGCAGCCGGCGGCAAAACCTGCGCCGGCACCACCGTGTGCACTTCAGGCAACGGCGCGAAAACAGTCACCGGTGCATGACGCTCATTTTTCGACGAGGGAGCCACCCCGGCGGCCGCTTCAGGAGCGGGCATTTTTTTCGCCGAATGAGCCCACGCCACAGTCAACGCCACGCCCGCCAATGCGGCCACCACGAGCGCCACCCACGACACGCGTGAAGGGCGAGCGGCCGGTGACGCCTTGGCAGCCCGCGGGCGAACACCTTGGGCGGGCAGCCGAACGGCTGGGTTGAGCTGCACGGCTTTCAACGCTTGTGTCAAGGCATCGACCGTCTGAAACCGGTTTTCAGGCAGTTTCGCAAGACAGCCATCGACCACCTGCGCCACCGCCACGGGCAATGACGGCACTTTTTCGAGCAATGGTGGGTGCGGCTGGTTTTTGATCGCAAACATCATGTCCACCAGGTTGTCGCTTTTGAATGGCAACTCGCCGGTGAGCGCTTGGTAGAGCACCACCCCCATCGACCACACGTCGGCGCGGGCATCGACCTTTTTTCCCGGCTGCAGCTGCTCCGGCGCCATGAAAGGCGGCGAGCCGATCATCATGTTTTGCGAGGTCGATTTCAGGCCGTACTCGATGTCAGGGTCG
>JAIBBR010000186.1 GCA_019694575.1 Myxococcaceae bacterium | reverse complement strand
AGCGTCTGAGCGTCTGAGCGTCTGAGCGTCTGAGCGTCTGAGCGTCTGAGCGTCTGAGCGTCTGAGCGTCTGAGCGTCTGAGCGTCTGAGCGTCTGAGCGTCTGAGCGTCTGAGCACGCCTCGCGCTACGACCCAAGCAAAGCGGCGAGATAGATGCCACCCCCGACTTGAAAGCTTTCCCCGAAAATCAATGAGTTATGCCCGCCCTGGCTTTTGCCGCCATTGCTGCCTGGTTGCTTTCGTTAACCCGGCTTTCCCGTGCCAGCGAATGTCGGCCACGGTTCCCGAAATACGACGGCCATCAAGCGCGACGGCGGGTGAATCGGCTACGGGAATCGAATCGAGTGTTACAACCCATTCAGCTCCAGAAGGCACCATCGTCAACACATGGCGTGTGGCGCGGGTAACCACCCGAACCCGGCAGTCTCGTGATGGCAGTGGGGGCGGCCTGCGTCGTGGAGGGTCACAGAAAAGAACATGCTGCCGAAAGTCTTCAACATGCTCGCGCGGAGCCGCGTCAGGCATCAGCGCATACAAAAGTGCGGCGAGAAAAGAAACGGCGCTCGAGCAAAGCAGCAGAAAGACGTCGATAGGCATATGCACCAGATGAGACAACTGAGCCCGGCCGCCGGTTCCGCCGATTGTGATAGGGCTATCGTCGAATAAAGCGCGATGCACCGGTACAAACTTACCCTCGAATATGACGGCACCCGTTATGTGGGTTGGCAAACGCAGCCCAACGGAGTGTCAATTCAGGCCATTGTAAGCAGGGCGCTGCAAGCACTGCTCGGCACCGAGGTCGAGGTGAGGGCGGCCAGTCGTACCGACGCTGGTGTGCATGCGCTTGGGCAGGTAGCGGCATTCACTACTTCGAGAGAGCTGCCGCTCAAGGCCTACCGAATGGGTCTTAACCGCTTTCTTCCCCACGACATTGCGGTGATTGGTGTTCAAGAAATGCCGCTTGATTTCGATCCCCGCCGCTGGGCCAAAGGTAAACGCTACCGCTATCGCATCAGCAACCGTTCGGTGCGCTCCCCCTTGAAGCGATTCACCCACTGGGAGCTTTTTCTGCCGCTCGATATGGCGGCGATGCGCGAAGCGGCTCCTGTGCTGCTTGGCCACCATGATTTTGCCGCCTTCCGCGCCTCAAATTGTCAAGCTTCGACAACTGACCGCGAGCTGCGAAAGTTAGAACTCACCGGCGCCGCCGGCGGAGACATTGAAATCGTCGTTGAAGGTACTGCCTTCTTGCGACACATGGTGCGCAACATTGCAGGAAGTTTGGTGGAAGTAGGTAAAGGTCGCCAACCCGTCGCTTGGTTGTCTCAAGTACTGGTCTCACGCGATCGCGCGCTCGCGGGACCTACGGCGCCTGGTCATGGCTTGGTCCTCGAAGAGGTTTTCTACGCGTGAGCAGCGAAACGTCGCCATCGCGCTTCGCGAAAGCAGAGGGCGTTACCCGGCGACTATTGCTGCAAGTGGGCTTGGGTTTCTTGGCGATGGTCGTGGGCACCGTCATCTCGGGCACGCTGGTAAGCGCTGTTTGGCAGACCATGCATGGCTCGGCGAATACGTGGCCCTTGGTGCTGGCGCAGCTTCTTGGCGCACGCATGTGGGTATGGCTGGTCTTGCCGGCTCTGGCCTATGCAGCCGCGCGCGTGGTGCCGCTCAAGCCTTGGCCAACCGCGGGCGTCGCGGTCGCGACTGGCGAGCTCTTTAGCCTCTCGCTGCGCTTAATTGTTTATGGCTTCGAAGGTCTCTACCAATGGGAAAGCCTGCTGTGGCTTGTCACCAGCGCCCTGGGCCTCTGGCTGACCTCCCGTGCCATAGAAAAGTCGCGCCAAGCGGTTGCGGTGTCGGGGGCCCGAGCCGCGGCGAAGGCCGAAGCAGCGCAGGTTGAATATGAGCACTTCAAAAAAGAAGCAGCGCGTCTGGCGGAAAAGCGAGAAGAGCCCCCTGGCGGAGGCTCTTGAATTCGCTCGCTACGCCCGCGCCGCGGCGCTCATTCGCAACGCATCAGCGCCGGCGTCGACTTCAACCGTGTCACCCGGTTTGAACTCTCCCGCCAGAATGCGCAGCGCCAACGGGTCTTGCAGGTATTTCTGAATCGCCCGTTTGAGCGGTCGCGCGCCATAAGTAGGGTCGTACCCCTGTTCAGCGAGAAACTTTCGCGCCTTGTCGGTCAAGGTCAGGCTCAACCGGCGCTCAGCAAGCAGTCCGCGCAAGCGCTGCAGCTGCAAGTCGACCACTTGGGCGATATCGCTTTGTTTTAACGGCTCAAAAATCACCAGCTCGTCGACCCGGTTCAAGAACTCGGGCCGAAAATGACGGCGCACGGTTTCCATCACTGCTGCGCGGGTGCGGGCATCGAGGGCGCCTCCTCCGAGCGCTTCGGTCATCGCCTGTGCGCCCAAGTTCGAAGTCATAATCAACACCGTGTTTTTGAAGTCGACCGTGCGGCCTTGGCTGTCGGTCAACCGGCCTTCGTCGAGAATTTGGAGCAGCACATTGAAAACATCGGCATGGGCTTTTTCAATTTCGTCGAAAAGAATCACCGAATAGGGGCGTCGGCGCACTGCTTCGGTCAACTGGCCGCCCTCGTCGTAACCGACATAGCCGGGAGGCGCGCCGATCATTCGCGCCACGGCGTGCTTTTCCATGTACTCCGACATGTCGATACGAATCATCGCGGCTTCGTCATCGAACAAGAATTCAGCCAGCGCCTTCGCCGTCTCGGTCTTGCCCACGCCGGTAGGCCCCAAGAAGATGAACGAGCCAATGGGGCGGTTGGGGTCTTGCAGACCACTGCGCGCACGCCGTACCGCGTTCGAGACAGCCTCGATTGCCGGGCGCTGGCCAATGACTCGCTGCGACAGACGCTCTTCCATCTTCACCAGCTTCTGCACTTCGGCTTCGAGCAAGCGCGTGACGGGTATGTGTGTCCACTTCGCTACCACCTGCGCGATGTCTTCGGCGTCGACCTCTTCTTTCAAGAACCGCTGCTTCTTTTGTAGCTGTGCGAGGTTGGCCGACAACTGCGAGGCTTCTTTTTCAAGCGAGGGCAGGGTGCCGAATTTCAGCTCGGCCGCCTTGTTCAACTCGCCTTGCCTCTCAGCGGTGGCTTGATCATTCTTCGCGCGCTCGATGCGCTCTTTCACCGCGCGCAAGCCGGCGATCGCTGTCTTCTCAGCTTCCCAGTGAGCCTTGAGCCCGGTGAACTTCTCGTTCAGCTCAGCGATCTCTTTGTCGATCTGCCCCAGTCGCTCGCGCGAGTGCACGTCGGTCTCTTTTCGCAAACCGGCGTGCTCGATTTCGAGCTGAATGCGTTTTCGGCGCAGGTCATCAATTTCTTGCGGCATCGAATCGATCTCGATGCGCAACCGTGAGCTCGCCTCGTCGACCAGGTCGATTGCCTTGTCAGGTAAAAAGCGGTCGGCGATGTAGCGGTGCGACAGCGTCGCCGCTGCCACCAATGCTGAATCTTGAATGTGTACGCCGTGGTGCACTTCGTAGCGTTCTTTCAGGCCACGCAAGATGCTGATCGTGTCTTGCACCGTGGGTTCGCCCACCATCACCGGTTGAAAACGCCGTTCCAGCGCGGCGTCTTTCTCGATGTGCTTGCGGTACTCGTCGAGCGTCGTGGCCCCAATACAGTGCAACTCGCCGCGCGCCAATGCTGGCTTGAGCATATTGCCAGCGTCCATCGAGCCCTCTGCTTTGCCCGCGCCGACCAGCGTGTGCAGCTCGTCGATGAAGAGAATGATTTCGCCTTCAGCCGCAGAAACCTCTTTCAACACCGCCTTCAGCCGCTCTTCGAATTCGCCGCGAAATTTGGCCCCGGCCACCATGGCGCCCAAGTCGAGCACCACCAACCGTTTGCGCTTCAGCCCTTCAGGCACATCGCCGTCGACCATACGGCGCGCCAACCCTTCGACGATGGCCGTCTTGCCCACGCCCGGCTCACCAATCAGTACGGGGTTGTTTTTGGTGCGCCGAGAAAGCACCTGAATCGTGCGCCGAATTTCTTCATCGCGGCCGATTACCGGGTCTAGCTTGCCGGCCCGGGCCGCCTGCGTCAGATCTCGACCGTATTTCTCGAGCGCGCGGTACGTCGACTCGGCGTCTTGGCTCGCCACACGGCCACTGCCGCGCACATCTTTGAGCACCGTCAGCACCCGCTCGCGGGTTACACCCGAAGACTGTAGCGCCTCACCCACCGCGCCCTTGTCTTGCGTCAGCGCCAGGAGCAAATGCTCAGAGCTGATGAACTCGTCTTTGAGCGCCTTGGCTTCGTCTTCTGCTTTGTCGAACAACTTGAGCAACCGCTGCGAGAACGTCGACCCCGCACCGCCTGAAATGGTCGGCAACCGGGCCATCGCTTCTTCCACTCGCTGCTTCACCAACTTCGCATCGGCGCCAATTTTCTGCAGTATCGGCACCACGATGCCGTCGTCTTGCGCGAGCAACGCCTGCGCCAGATGCTCGGGCTCATAGTTGGGGTTGTTGCCACGCCGCGCCAATGCCTGGCCGTCGGCGATTGCTTCTTGCGCCTTCACCGTAAAGCGGTCGATTCTCATACTTCTCAAAGTAAGCCGCTTTTCGACCTTCGCAAGCGCGCCTCAATGTGCCCCCGCGCCCATGTCGCATTGCGTCATAACTGGCTGAATCTGCTGACGTTTCGGCCAATTGCTTGCTTGTGGTCATCGCTCAATGAGCGTAAAAGTTGGCGAGCGTTTTGCGAAGGGGGCTTCGACTGGAAGCGCATGGTGGCTATCTCTGCCGCTTTGAAGATGTCGATGTGGCGTGGCTTGCGCTCATCGCCGGACAAGCGTGGACCGAAGAAGGGCGAGAGCTCGAAGACATCGGGCTTTTGGTGACCGTTCTGCCCGGGCCGCGGGTGATGCGTTTCGCTTTCGATGGCCCGTTGACGTACGGCAGGGCTGGGGCGCGTTGGTACTCGACACACCATGCCTTGGCCCGCCGTCTCTCGTCACATTTGCGCGAAACGGTACATGCTTACGTTTACGATCCCCATGACATGGAACAAGTCGTTAGTTGGGGCGGGGGCCGAAAGGTCGGTGGTGAGCTGTTGCGCTATGAAGACGTCGACGGTCCTGACGACGACGACGAGCGCGCCTTCGACAAAATGAAGAGCAAATGGCCCCTCGGCCGTCTGGCGCAGATTCTCGGTGTGGCCCGTCAGCAGTTGATTGAGTTGCCTCGACAGCAAACCGCGCTGATTACGTTGGGTGAAGCAAGAGAAGCCGGCCCCTTGTGGAGGCTCTTCCCCCAATCGTTCTCTGCTCGGCCAGCGCTCTTAGGCTCTTAATCGAAACTTTAGCGCAGCACCGACTGCTGGTCAGCGCGCGCCACCCATTCACGAACGCGGTTCGAGCTGAAATAGCCCGCCAGCAAAGCGAATGCTCCGGCGATCGCCGCGGTCCACACGGTGCTGCCTGCAACCAAAAGGGTGCCCATCAGCTCGTCGGGCAGCTCGCTCGCCGACTGGGCGAAGGCGGCGCCAGCGCGTTTGTAGGCGACGGCCAATTGCGCTCCATCGAGCGTGCGCAGAATGGCGCAGCCGGTGGCCGCGAAAGTGATCAACCGGCGCACCGCTTCGCGCGGCACATCGAGAGGGCGCAACAACCGCAGCCCGCTCACCAACGCCAAACCGCAGCACAAGCTGAGACCCAGCTGAATGGCGATGCGCGAACCCTTCATGCCGCGCAAGGAGCGAAACTGCGATTCAGCCATGGTCTGCAACGCTTTCACGAGGTCGGGGTCGGCCAGTGGCCCCGAAGGCGCCGCGGGCAGCGTTTCGACCGAAGTGCGCATTACCTCACCGATGCCATTGGCCGCACCGCAACTGACCATGCCCGACAACAGGAGCAGTACCCAGGTGAAAACTTTTAAAGTCGGTGGCAGTGGAACCGCCGCTGGAGCTGGGGTCACCGTTTGCTCAATGCAACGAAACGCAGCCGCAAGTCGGCCAGCACGTTGTCGAACAACGCGGTCTCTGCGCTGTCTAAATTGCCGCGTGTCTTGGCCTGGAGCACTGCCAACAAGTCTAAACTTTGTCTTGCCAAGTCTAAATTGGGCGCCGTTTGCCCCGTCTCGGGGTTTGCCGCGTCACCCAAGTGAATGAGCGTGGTCGACGCCAACCCCATGACGAGCGTGCTGAAGCTAATCGCCGAAGGCGCTGCTTCTTCTTTCAACACGAAGGTTTCGCCCCGTCGCTCAGTCATGACTTACGCCTCGACGTCGTTGTCCTCGTCTTCGTCGTCTATTGAGGTCGACATCGTCGCCTCAATCGGTGCGGCTTTTTCGGTCGCGTCGGCCAGACCCTTCAAATGACGCTCCCAGGTCTTTTCGTCGACCAGGCCGATGCGCAAATAACGGTCGATGGTGCGCTTGTCGGTCAAACGGGGCTCGATGGTATCGGACATGTCGATTCCTCTTTTTAGGGGTTCAAAAAAAAAGTCTGCGAGGGCATACCCCAAGGCTGTGCGCGTGGACAAGAGCCCAGGTTTCCTCCCCGGGCTGTACGCCCTGGTTGACGATCAACTGCGGCCAGACCTTTCTTTGCTGCAGAAAGTGCACTGCATGCTCTCGGCTGGGGTGGGCGTGCTTCAATTGCGGCTCAAAGTGACGCCTGAAAGTGAGGCAGTGCCGCTCATTCGCCAGGCAGTGGCCTTGGCGGCCGCCACGCAAACAGCGGTCATCGTTAACGATCGGGCTGACTGGGCCCGTCTCGGTAGAGCAGACGGCGTGCACCTGGGAGCTGACGATGTGCCCATCTCGGTCGCCCGCCAAGCACTCGGCCCGCAGGCCATCGTCGGCGCCACGGTGCGCTCCGAAAAAGATCTCCAAGCGGCCCAGTCGGCGGGGGCTGACTATGTGGGGTTGGGGCCTGTTTTTTCCAGCTCCACCAAGTCAGGCAGCGTGCCGCCGCTAGGGCTTGAAGGTTTCGGCGTCTTGGCGGCCAAGAGCCCGCTGCCAGTGGTCGCCATTTCAGGCCTGCGGGCGGAGCACATGACCGCGTTGTCTGCGCTCGGTGCCTATGCGGCGGCCGTCGGTGCCGCAGTGTGGAACGCGCGGGACATCACCGAAAATGCGAAGGCTCTCAATGCCGCGTTCATGGCGAGAATGAAAGAATGAAGTAGCGTTGCGGTGATGATGAAGCAGCACCATGGACACCCGCGTCGCCCGAGCATCGGTATCACTGCCGACTGGGCCGACCCGACCGAAACAGTTCTTCAGCCGAAGTACGAGCTCAAAGCGGCTTACGTTGACGCCGTCACCCGCGCGGGCGGCCTGCCATTTATCTTGCCGTACAGCGATGATCGCCAAACCATCGACACGTACTTAGACCGGCTCTCGGCGTTGGTGGTTACCGGCGGCGCCTTCGACATTCCCAGCGAGCTGTACGGAGAGCAGCCTAAAGAAGGTCTGGGTCCCCTCAAACCGAAGCGCACCGCCTTCGAAATGGCGGTGCTCAAGGCGGCGTTGCAACGCCACATTCCCGTGCTCGGCATTTGCGGAGGCATGCAGCTGCTCAACGTCGCCCTGGGGGGCACACTGGTGCAAGACATCAAGCGAGAACTGCCGACTGCCCGCGAGCACCAGCAGACGCATGATCGCCGGCAACCGCAGCACCCGGTGGAGGTAAAAGACGGCACCGCGCTCAGCTCTTGCTTGGGAAAAGGGCAGGTGATGGTGAACTCTACCCACCATCAATCAGTGAAGGGGCTGGGAGAGAAGTTGGTGGTGAGCGCGACTTCTCCCGATGGGGTGATTGAAGCGATAGAGCTTTTGGGCACCGCTTTCGCGCTCGGCGTGCAGTGGCACCCCGAGCTGATGATCGACACAGTGCCCCCACATTTGGGCATTTACAAAACGTTGGTGCACCGGGCGCGAGAAGTGCGACGCTAGCCCGCATATGTCACCGGTCTCACTACTGCGACTGACGGTCTGTGGCACCTTCGCGGCGTGCTCGCTCGGCGCACCGACAAGTGCGCCTTCGCTGTGCGCCACCACGAATCTGCCGACAGCCTGTCAGTCTCGCTACGAGAGACCGGTGACA
>JAIBBR010000185.1 GCA_019694575.1 Myxococcaceae bacterium | reverse complement strand
GGCAACACCATCGCAGGCGGCCATGAAGACTGCGCCAACACCGTCGATGACGACAACGATGGCGTCACCGACTGCGCTGACCCCGACTGCTTCGGCAAAGCGACTTGCTGCATCGACATTTGCACCGTCGGCGCGGTGATTTGCGACGGCAACGGCACGCGCACGTGTGAGTCACAAACCAGTGGCTGCTTGGCGTTCGGCACCATCACTTCATGCAACGGCCTGCTCTGCTCTGGCGGCCAGTGCGTGTCGACCTGCAGCGACCAATGCACCGAAGGGCAAAAGCAATGTTCTTCGACTGGTGGCGTGGTGGAGTGCAACCGGCTGGTGACAGGTTGCACCGACTGGGTCGGCCCCGCGGTGTGTGCCAATGGTGAAGTGTGCTCAGGCGGCACCTGCGGCCCCGCGGCGTCATGCGCCAACCAATGCACGCTGGGAGCGACGCGCTGCACCGTGACTGGCCAACAGCAAACCTGCGTGAAGTTGATGTCGGGCTGCTCTGACTGGACCTTTCCCCTCGCGTGCCCCACCAACGAAACGTGCGCCGCCGGCACCCAAGCGTGCGCGCCGCAAATGAAGTGCACCGCGGGCACCACGCGCTGCTCACCCAACTTGAATGCAGTCGAAACCTGCGACCCCAACGGCAGCTGGCTGACATTGACTCCCTGTGCGCAGAGCTGCTCCGCTGGGGCCTGCACCGGCGCCGCGACGTGCAGCCCCGGCACCGTGCGTTGCAACGGCAGCAGCGTCGAAGCGTGCAACACCAGCGGCACCGCGTGGCTCTTCAACCAAAGCTGCAACGTCGGCTGCACCGCGGGGCTCTGCAATGACCCGTGCCAGAACGGCGAGAAGCGCTGCAACGGCGCGGTGCCTGAAACCTGCAACATGGCCGGCACCGGTTGGAGCGCGTCGACGTCATGCGCGAATGGCTGCTACCGCGGCGAGTGCATGCAAGCAGACTTGGTTATCGACGGCGTTACCCAAACGTTAGAAGGCGACCTCGCGGTGAAGAACGACGTCGTCATCAAAAACGGCGGCTCGCTCAAAGTGGGCCCGTCAGGCTCGCTGAAATTGAAGGCGCGACACATCACCGTCGATGCGGCTTCGAACATCAACGCCAACGACGTGGGCCAAGAGACAGCCGGAGCAGGCACCTGCTGCGACACCACCGACGCAGTGAGCTGCAGGCTCTGCGAGAAAGACCCCGACAACTTGAGCAGCTACGTCTACTTCGCGGGCTCGGGTTACGGCTCTACCGGCAATGTCGGTTACAGCTCCTACTACGTCAACGGCATGTGCGGCGGTACGAATACGTACTGCCAAACCATGAAGTCCTCCCAAACGTATGGTCGCCAAGACGACCTCTCGGTTTCTCCAGGCAGCCTGTGGGGGCTCAACCCCGGCGGCGGCGCAATAAAGCTCGTCGCCCAGTCGGTCGACTTGAAGGGCCAAATCACCGCCAACGCTACCGGCATGGGCGCATCGGGAGGCGGCGTGTTGATTGCCGCCGACACCTTGAGCGGCAATGGCGCCATTCAAGCGGCAGGCGGCACCGGTAACCGCACAGGAGGCAACGGACGCGTCAAACTGCTCCGCGGCGCTTCGTCGACTTTCAGCGGCAGCGTCACCGGCGTCACCATCACCTCACCCATGCCTCCGCTTGACCTGGTGTCAGGCAGCCACCCGGTGCCGACGCGCGTTTACAACGATGGCTTGGGCGACTTGTTTCTCGCGTGGAACAAGCCGTTCCCCACGGTGAATGGCTATTACTACTTGCTGTCTACCAGTGAGAACGACATGCCCACCTCGGCCAACGGCAATGGCACCTTTTTGCAGGCAGAGTCATTGGTCATCAAGGCCGACAAGCTGCAGCCAGGCGCAAACTTCCTGCACATCGTCTCGGTCGATTCGGGCTTCAACGTGGGCACGGTGAAAGCGACGCAAAAAGTAACCATCAACACCGAACCGCCTTCTGTCACCTCTACCAGTCACCCCGACGAGCGCACCTGGTACACGAATAACGCGGTCTACTTGCAGTGGAGCAACGCCTACGACAACGCCAACTTCACCGGCTACTACACCGCGCTCGACAAGTTCATGAACACGGTGCCGTCACCGGTGGCGGCGAACTTCAGCACCAACGACAAATTGCTGCGCACGGTCGACAATGGCATTTGGGTGTTTCACATCGTGAACCGCGACACCCGGGGCGCCATCACCAAAGAGGCCGGCCACTACGTGCTCTATGTCGGCACGGAGCCTGAAAAAGAAAACGTCTCAGGCAGCGTGTTCGACGCGTCGAACAACAACGCGCCGCTGTCAGGCGTTACCATTTCAATCAATCGCGGGCTCTTCAAAGCCACGTCTACCGGGTCAGGCACATACACCTTCAACGCCGAAATCTACGTCGGCGCGTGGGAAGTGACCGCTTCGAAAACCGGCTACTTTCCCCAGACGAAACAAATCACCCTGGTGAAAGGCACGCCGCTCAACGAGAACTTCACGTTGACGAAAATGCCGTAGCCCGCGCGTTAGGGCCCGCCGCAAAATAAACGGTCCGAGATCTGCGCCGAGGCGCCCGGATGGCGAGGCGCGCGACCTAAGACTTACCAGTGGTAAGTCGCAGGGAGCGCAACGCGGACAGCCGGGATGGATCGGCGCTGATATGGAGCGTTTATTTTGTGGCGGGCCCTTAGAACGGGTGGGGCTAAAGCACCTGCCAAAACCCCAAGCGAAATCGGTTGCTTGAAACGGCTCGTCGTCAGCGCAACTCTGTCTCTCACGCGACGTCAATACGTTGAACATGTGGGGCGTGGTTTTCGGGCTCGTCGTGGCAGTGGCTCCCCTCGAAGTGAAGGGCAATGCGACATGCCCGAGGCCGGCTGACGTCGAAGCGCACTTCACCAAAATCAAAACCAGCGACACGCTCGGCCAAGGCCACCGGGCGTCAATCAGCGCTCGTTCCGATGGACTGACCCTGCGGCTCGAAGACGAACGGGGCGTCATGCTCGGCGAGAAGTCACTCGCGTGGGGAACCTGCCAAGGCCTCGCCACCTCCGCCGCCGCGACACTCTTGGTGTGGGAAACAAATTTACCGCCACCCCGAACGAACTTCGCCGCGGCTCCGTCTCGTCAGCCGTTATCTGTGCCAGAAGAATCGACCGTGGCCCCAGAGCCCCTTGCGCTTGCGTGGCGCGGCGATGTCGCGGTGTCGGGCGCGCTATCAGGCCTCATTCTTCGCCCCGGGCTTTTCGTCGCCGTGGCCATGGGGCCTCGCGAAAGGACATGGCGCATTTTTGCCCATGCGGCGGCCACCCTGGCATTCCAAGACACCGTCGGCCCAGGCACCGTGCGCTGGTCTCGCCCCGGTTTCGGCGTGGGCGCGTCTGTGCGGGTGAATGAAGCCGTGACGAGAGTCGACCTCGGCGCCTCGCTCGACGCCACCTGGCTCAAACTGAGCGGCCAGGGTTACGCGCAAGACTTCAACGCCACCGCGTTCGACCCGGGAGCCGCTGTCAGCCTTCGCCTTTCACGCGCCGTGACGGGCCACGCCGGCTGGTTCGCCGAGCTCTCGACTGCTGTCTACCCCCTTCCCAAAAGAGCACTCATCGAAGGCGCGGGGCTGCGGCTGTCGATTCCTCCTTTCAGCTTGGGGCTGCGCGCCGGCGTTTTTTTGGGCGAGCGCTGAAAGGTTTTCATGCCCAGCGAGACTCACCCCAAAATGTTCGCCGAAGTCGTCAGCCTTGCCGCCCCTGCTTTGCCATTAGACACGGCGGCGCTGTTTCGTACGCACGCGGGTGAAGTCTCACGTTGGGTACGGGCCTTGGCGGGCCCTCACGCCGACTGCGACGACTTGGTGCAAGAAGTCTTCATCGTCGCGCATCGACAGCGCTCGGCGTTTCGACATGAATCTGCGGTGTCGAGCTGGCTCTTTGGCATCGCCGCCCATTTGGTGCGCCGTCACCGCCGCGTGCAAAAATTTCGCTCGTGGCTCAAAGGCTCGGCGAATGACGTCGCAGGGCAGCTGTCGTCGACGGCGGTCTTGGCGCCTGACGCGTTGGAAAAAGCACAAGCCCGTGCGCAGGTATACCGGGTGCTCGACACGCTGAAAGACAATTACCGCACCGCGCTGATTCTCTTCGAGCTCGAAGGGCGTTCCGCGGCCGAGATTGGCGCGTTGTGCGGCGTAACTCCTTCGGTGGTGTGGGTCTGGTTGTCGCGCGCTCGTGCCGAATTTTCGAAGCGGCTCAAACAGCTCGAAGCAAGCGAAGGGCCGACGCGATGAACACCCCTGAAGAAAAAAAGATGCAGGCACTCTTCAAAGCCGCGGGCGCTGCTGAGCCGATGAGCGCCGCTGAGCTCGAGCGGCAATGGGGCTCGGCGGCAACGCACGTGGCGGCGAAACCAGCGCTCAACGGGCGGCAAGCGTGGACTTTGGGAGGAGCCCTGGTCGTTCTGGGCGCGCTGATGGTCGCGTTGCGGCCAGCACCTGCCCCAACCGACCTCGGCCAGGTTTCGCTCGCTCCCGCCGTGGTGCAAAAACCCCTGTCTGTGCCGCCCATGGCCAAGGCGACTCCAGCCATTCACCAAGCGCCGGCGGCCCCCGCCCAACGCCCGCCCACGGTAAAAACGAAGGCGACACCTTTCATTGTGAGCGACGACGGGCTGCTCGCCGAAGCGCAGCTCATCGCGCGGGCGGCCCAAACGTTGCGCGCACAACACAACGCGTCTGAAGCCTTGACGCTGCTCGATGAGCACACCAAGCGATTTTCTTCGCCCACGTTGGCTGACGAAGCACGGCTTTTGCGCATTGAAGCGTTGATTGCCGCGGAGCAACCAGAACAGGCATTGGCGCTGTTACGCAGCGATGGGCCGTCGAGCACTCCGCGCACCGAAATGCTGCGGCTTCTCGAAGCCGAGCTGTTGAGCCAACTCAACCAGTGCGGCGAAGCGCTGCAGACCTTGGAGCCGCTCTTGGCACCTACCGTCAGCCGCACCGTGCAGGAGCGGGCCCTCATTGACCGCGCGGCATGTGCCAGCACGATTGGAGATTTTCAAAGCAGCCGTCACACCCTCGAGCAATACCTGGAGCGTTTTCCCTCGGGCTCGTTCGCCGAAGAAGCGCGCCAACGTCTGGAGCACTTGCCGTGAAAAGAAATTTCTTCGTCACTGCGGTGGTGGTTTGCGCGTTGTTCTTGGGTTGTGGACCCGTCGACATGATTGTCGGTCGTGAGCCTGCTGTCGATGGCGGCCATGTATTGCCCAGAGACTTCTCATTGGGCGAGGCGTTTTTTCTCGAAGCGCCACGGTTAATCGCCGATGACAAAGTGCAGCTCATTTCTACCGCCTTCGACGGGCAGCTGCATCTCGTCGCGTGGACCAGCCCGTACGGCCTTCGCGCCGCTCGCTTTGACCGCGACGGCAAACGGCTCGACGACGCTCCCTTGACCATCGCTCCCAGTGGGCTTTGGCGGGGCAACACGCTCAAAGTCGTTGCTCGCAGCACCGGAGGCTTTTGGGTGATGTGGCAGGGCCCGGTTTATTCCGACTCACTTTCCATCACTTCAGCCGAGAATGAATTCAGTCTCTACGTCGCTCCCGTCAACCGCGATGGCACGGTTCTTCCGTATGAAACCAGCGAGGCCCTTTTTTGGTCATTCAGTCTCGCGGTCTCAGCACCGTTGGCGGGCGAGCAACGGGTGAAGGTCGTCAGAAGTGTGCCTTACGCGCAGTTGGTAGACATTCGCACCTTCGCGGTTTCCACGGACACCGGCCAGGTGCGAGATCTCGTGCCTCCGCCCAATTCAGGCCTGGGTGTGCCAGTACCTGGCCTGGTCTCACCCGCGCACCTGCTTCATTTGAACGACCGGCTGTACCTGGCCACCGTTGCGAAAACAGCGCAAGGCACGGTGCTCGAAGTACGGGCGCTCACCACGGTCGGCCCGGTGTTCGGGGGGCTCACTGAAATGGGCACGCTGATATTCAGCGCGCCGTTGGCGGCCGACGAAGCCCGTCTTGGGCAATGGCGTGATTTTGCGCTCGCGGCTGTCGATGACCACGTGGTGCTGACGTGGAAAACCATGAGCGGTCTTGACCAAGTCACGGTGAAAGCGGTTTCAATCTTTCACCGCGGCGACAGTCAGTTCGATGTTTCAGCGACAGTCTCGCTGGGCACCGCCAAAAAGAGCACGCTACCCGAGCACTTCGAGACCTTTCCCGCGGGCCAGAAGCTGCTGGTGCCCATTCGTCTTTCGTCAGACGAGTTCGACACCCCACTGAGCCTGCTGCTTGACCCGAAGACAATGGTGGCTTCACCCGGCATTCAAACGACGCTCGCGCCACCGAGCGACATTTATTACCAAGGTGCGCTTCGTGGTTGCTCGTACGATGGTGAGGCGTGTTTGGCGGTGGTGCATTTCGGTTATTCCGCACTGGCGAAGCGCGTTTTACCCAATGGAGCGTTTGGCGATTCGTCAATGTCACCGCTGTTTGACGCCAATGCCTTGCCAGGTACCCCGGCCATGCAGCGAAACCCGCGCACTGTTTGTGGCACCGACACCTGCCTCGTCGCGTGGACAGATAATTACCGGCTACCCGCAGAGTGGTGGCGCGGCAACCTCATCGACAAGGCGACAGGTGCACTTATTTTCAAAGAGTCTTTTCGGCTTCCTTCTTACCTCGCAACGGCTCCGGCGTTGGTCGCGACGTCCGAGGGTTTTTGGGTAGCCCAGGCGCAGTGCTCCACCGACAGTAGGGTGACACAGCTATTGGTCCAGGCATTGTCTGCGCGTGGCGAATGGCAACCGCCAATGACGCTCACATTCGACGACATGCCCTGCAGTGAGCTTGCTCAAGTCGCTGCGACGGTTGCTGACAAGGGTGTCTGGTTTGCCATCTCTGGACAATTCCCCGTGTCCTTGGGGCTGGCGATTCTTGGCTCTGACGGTGTGCTTGTACGCAGGCCTTTGTCTTTGCCCCTGTTGGACGCGTACGACGGGCTCGAAATGGTGGCTTTGAAAGACCATGTGCTGCTGGCGCTCGAATCGGGAAGCTTCAGCTACGCCACCGCAGTGCTTCCCTACGACACCACGTCGAAACCCGACCAACTGGGGTTAAACAACGCGTCTTGCAGCCCGACATGTACGGGAATTGGCCGAAGGCTCGTCGTGCTTCCCGGCCAGGAGCACGCTTCGTGGGTCGACTTTGTAGACACCTCCGACGGGTGGGGCGTCAGAATCGCGCACTTTGACGCGCAGGGCTTGCCAGGTGAATTTCTGACCTTAAGCGAAGGGCGCGGCACATGGGGGTCCGCAAGGCCAGGCCTCGAAGCCGTCGTCGACGAAAATGGTCTCTCGGTGCTGTTCAGCCAGCGCGAATGGCGCTCAGAGCCGTTCAACACTGTCTTTCAGCGCTTTGACATCACAGATGATGGGCTCAAAGCCAACCCACCGCGTACTGTGGCCACCGACATTCTCTTGCCCGGCCAGGCGCTCGCTTATGCGGGCAACGGTCAATGGCTCGCCACTTACCTTCAGCCGCAGTTCCCCAACGCTGACATTTACCCGCGCTACTCTGACATGCGTATCGCCGCGCGCTTTCTGTATGCGCCCGTGGCTGAAGGGCCTTAAGCGAAAAACTGCACCTGCGCTTCACGGAGCAGCCGAACCAACAAAACCATTGGCAACCCTTCGATGCCGGTGCGGTCTCCGTCGATTTCTGAAAAGAGCGCCTGCCCACGGCCCTCGACGCGATAGCCACCGGCACACCCGCGCCACTCGCCGGTTTCCACATAGCGCTCGAGCTGCACACGCTCCAACGGCGCCACCGTCAGCTTGGCCACGTCGACTTCACATTCCAAAAAGCCAGGGCCCACGACGCACAGGCCGGTCACCACTTCATGGCTCTTGCCCGCCATCGCCAAAAGCTGCGCCATGGCCGCCGCGGCGTCGGGCGGTTTGCCCAACACTTTGCCTTCGAAGGCGACCATTTGGTCTGAACCGATGACCAAGCAGTTGGGGTGCTTGCGATACACCGCGCGGGCTTTGCGTTCTGCCAACGTCGCCACCGCCTGCCGCACCGGCATGTCCGCGGGCACCTGCTCATTCACTTCGGGGT
>JAIBBR010000039.1 GCA_019694575.1 Myxococcaceae bacterium | reverse complement strand
GTCTGTGGCACCTTCGCGGCGTGCTCGCTCGGCGCACCGACAAGTGCGCCTTCGCTGTGCGCCACCACGAATCTGCCGACAGCCTGTCAGTCTCGCTACGAGAGACCGGTGACATATGCGGGCTAGCGCCCGCGCGGCGATGAAAAAGAGCATTCGCATTTTGGCCTTGGGAGGGTGGGACGCCACCGGTCGCGCGGGCTTGCTGGCCGACGCCTGGGCTGCGCACCAACTGGGAGCACAGCTCGCTGGTATCGCCACCTGTCTCACCGTTCAGGGGGGCAAAAAGTTCGAGGTCTCGGCGGTGAAGAGCACTCAATGCGAAGCGCAACTGCGCGCTGTGCTTTCAGTGGGGCCCGTCGACGCGATCAAAATCGGCGCCGTACCCAACCGTACGCTCGCCCGCTGGGTCTTGCGAGTCGCCAAAGAAAGCCAGGTTCCCCTGGTGATTGATCCGGTGATCTACACTTCACGCGGCGAGCGGTTATCGACGTTGAATGCCACTGACGTGCTGCGCTTTGCGGCGAGCCACTGCGTGCTGACACCGAACCATGACGAGCTGGCATGGCTTGGCGAAGGCGGTAGCGAATTGGTGTCGCGTGGTTTCGGAGCCGTGGTGGTGAAGGGTGGGGCTTCGGCCATCGACGACATTTTCACCGCGCGGGGAGCAGAGCGGCTGCAGGGCACACGGGTACATGGCCGTACAGCAGCGCACCGCGGTACGGGCTGTCGTTTTGCCACCGCCTTGGCTGTACATCTGGCAAGAGGTGAACCGCTCCGCGGGGCTGCGTGGAAAGCCGCCTCGCTCGTTCGAAATTACTTGCAGAGGCCTATAATCTCACCACGCTGATAGGCCGAAACCGCGTCGAGAAAACACGAGGAAGGGCCGTCAAATGTTGAACCTTAAATCAGTAGGGTGCGCGGTCGCCGTGCTCGGGGTGGCCCTTGGCGGTTGCCAGTGCGGTACGCCGCCAATCACTCCAGGTACCGGCGGCGGCAACGGCGGCGCGGGTGGTAGCACTGGCGTTGGTGGCGGTGACGGCATGGGCGGCGGTGACGGCACCGGTGGCAATGTCAATTCCGACGGCGGCCCGAAGATCACCGTCGACCCCAACGATCTGGGTAACGCCGCCAAAGACAGCGACTGCGACGGGCTTAGCGACGCTGAAGAGTTTGGCAACACCTACCCGGGCGGCAAGCGCACTGACCCCGCCAATGCCGATACCGATGGTGACGGCATCAAAGACGGTGTCGAAGTGGGTCGCACCCGCTCCGTCGACACCGGGTGCGGTTTCGTGGGCGATGCCGATTCGAATTCACGCACGGTGCCCACTGAGAATGACAGCGACACCGATGGTGTCGGCGATGGCGTCGAAGACACCAATAAAGACGGTGCGGCCAACAATGGCGAGACCGACCCCTCGCGGCCTGACTCAGACGGTGACGGTCTGAAAGACGGTGAGGAGGATTTGAACGCCAACGGCGTGGTCGACACCGGCGAGACCGACCCCAGAAAACGCGACACCGACGGCGACTTCATCAACGATGGGGTAGAAAAAAATGTCACCCACACCGACCCCACCAAGGCCGATACCGACGGTGACATGTGCATCGACAGTGCCGAAGACACAGATCAAGACGGCACCCAAGACATGGGCGAGACCAACCCTACCGACGCGAGCGATTGCGGCCCGTTGGTGAACCCCGACAGCGACAACGACGGCATTTTAGACCGGGTCGAAGACGCTGACGGTGACGGCATGGTCGACGCCAACGAGACCGACCCGAACAACCCAGACACCGACGGTGACCTGCTCAAAGACGGTGCAGAAGATGCGAATCACAACGGCCAGCTCGACGTCGGCGAGACCAACCCCAAACGCAAAGACACCGACTGCGATGGTCTGCTCGATGGGCCGACCATCGGCACAGTGCGGGGTGAAGATCTCAACGGCAACGGCGTGCTCGACATGGGCGAGACCGACCCGAAAAAGCGCGACACCGATGGTGACGGCATCAGCGACGGTGTGGAGGTTGGGCTGCAGACGGCCAATATCGCCGACGCGGTGAATTGCGTGGGCGTAACAGTCGATGCTGACGGCATGTCGACGACCGACCCGCGTGCGCCCGACAGCGATGGCGACGGTATCGACGACGGTGCTGAAGACGTAAATCAAAACGGCAAAACTGACCCAGGCGAGTTGGACCCCAAGGTCAACGACATGAGCGGCCCGGCCATTCAGGTTTGTACCGCCGCCAAGCTGCGACCTTTGGTGTTTGCTGCTGAAAGCGACCCCGACATTCAGCTCGGTCTGCCCAGCACTTTCACTGAAATTCAGACCATGACCGTGGGCGGCACCAAGCGCGGCCTGATGGGCTACGATCCCACCCACAAGGTGGCGTTCTTGGCGTGGCGGCAAACGCCTCCCACCGGTTCAACTTCGGCGACACTCGACGAAGCGGCCCTGTTGCCGGCCATCACCATGGAGGGCCCGGTCAGCCCGCCGCTCACCCAGTCGTTCCAAACGTGGGACCACATTCAAGCGCTGCAGGCTTTCTACACGCAGACCCAGAGTACCGACGTGAAGGCACATGCCAATGCCTTGGCGAACCGTTTGGTGGGGGCGGGAGCGGGTGTGTTGAGCGGCATGGGCGGCGTCAATGGTAACTTCATGCTCCAAGCGGAGTACATTCACCGCACCAACGGCGCATTGGTGGTGGTGATCGCGCTCACCCCGGTGAGTAACTACAGCGGGGGCCCGCTGTTCTCGATGTCTGACACCGCGGGTGGCTCGGCTGTGGCGCAGTTTGGTGACGCCACCGCGGTGCAGTGTGAGAAGTTCAGCCCCAGTACGGGCAAGGTCGACTTTCTCTTCGTGGTCGACGACTCGGGGTCGATGGCGTCGTCGCAAAACGCGTTGGCCAGCACGGCCACCGCCGTTGCCAGTGCGCTCAATAACTCTTCGCTCGATTGGCGCATTGCCCTGGTCACCACCAGCTACCACGTGTCGGGCGAGCAGAACTCAAACCGACTGCGCGGCTTCGTGGCCAAAGGTGACGCCAATGCGGTTTCGACTTTTCAAGGGTGGCTCACAGCCAACGTCAACTGCACCGACAGCAACCAGCAATGCGGTAACGGAGAAGCCTGCCGCGCCGTCAATACGGGGTGGGTCGGTATTTGCGGCAGTGGCAGTGAAGGCCTGCTCGGTGCGGCGCGCCATGCGATCGACGACATGACTCCCGCCACGGCGACCACCATGGCCGCCCGAGTGCGCGCTGATGCGCAGCTGGTCGTCATTTTGTTGGGTGACGCCGATGATCAAACCACCGGTTACTCGAGCACCAACTCGAACTGCGTGCGCACGGGCAGCCCGGCGTGCGAAGCGATTTCGAATTTCACCGATTTCTTTTCGGGCACGGCCAATTCGGCGCCCACCAACAAGCTCGCTTCGAAAATCGTGGTGCACGGCATTGTGTGCCCAGAAGGCCCCGACACCAACAGCAACCGTACCGGCGTTCAAACCTGCAACGGCGAAGATCAAGCCAGCCCGCAGCGCCACGCGCAGATCATTAGCGCCAGCCAAGGGGTGCGGGGTTCAATCAACGACGCCACGTCGATTGGCACGTCGGTCAATCGCATCATCAACGCGGCGATCGCGGCAAGTGGTTACAAAATGAAGAAGCCGCCCATTGGCGCTTCAGTGAAGGTGGCGATGTCGCAAGTGCTAAATGGCGCCAACTGCAACAAAGACAATATTCCCCGCAGCACCACGCATGGCTTCGACTTCGACGGCATCAACCAGACGCTTTCGCTCTTCGGCGACTGCCGGCCCGCGGCAGGCACGCAAGAAGCGGCGGTGTCGTACAAGTACTGGGTCGATACCACGCCCAACCCAGGTGGCAACCCACCTCCCTGCTCGATGGACCCTTTCTATTCCACGACCGAGGCCGACTTTTGCCGTGGCAAGTTGACCTGCAACTTGCAACTCAATGTCTGCGAGTGCCCACCCGACTGCGGCGGCAACGGGCCCGCTGGCAAGGTGTGCAACCCGAACCGTTTGGTGTGCGACTTCGTTTGCACCGCCGACTGTGGCGGTACCTGCGGCAGCTTCGAGCAATGCAACACCACCGATTGCTCCTGCGAGTGCCTGCAGACGGCGACCTGCGGTTTGGGTTACCGCTTTCAAAACGGAGCAGGGGTCTGTGGCTGCGTCTGCGACACCGCAAGCTTGAATTGCGGCGTGACGTATCAGCCTGACACCAACGCGTGTGCCTGCGTTTGCAAACCCGACTGCGGAGGCTGTTTGGCGGGCGAAATTTGCAACCCGTCGACATGCTCCTGTGGGGTGGGAATTAATTAGTCGGAAGCCAAGGGTTCTTCTCGAGGGCAGAGCACCGCGGCTTGAGAGCCCAAACACAAGCGTTTACGCGGTGTTTGGCCCGAGATAAGAGGCGCACGTGGCCACTCCCGATCGCTTTTCATTGCCGCAGCTTGGCACCACCAGCCGCAAGCCTGACTGGCTGAAGGTTCGGCTGCCGCATGGCGACGGTTATGAGCGGGTGCGCGACATCGTGCGCAGCACTCAGTTGGCCACCGTCTGCGAAGAAGCCCGTTGTCCCAATATCGCCGAGTGTTGGTCGGGTGGCACCGCCACGGTGATGCTGATGGGCGAGGTTTGCACCCGGGCCTGCCGGTTCTGCCACGTAAAAGTCGGAGCGCCGCCTCCGCTCGACCCCCATGAGCCAGAAAATTTGGCCCGTGCGGTGAAAGAATTGCAGCTCAAATACATCGTGGTGACGTCGGTGAATCGCGACGATCGCCCTGACGGCGGCGCCAGCCACTTCGCAGCGGCGATTACGGCGCTCAAGCGCGAGTCGCCGACGACCACGGTCGAAGTGCTGATTCCCGATTTTCAAGGTGTCGAGGCTTCGCTCAACGTGGTGGCTGAGGCGGCCCCTCATGTGGTGGCGCACAACGTCGAAACGGTCGAACGGTTGACGCCGAAAGTGCGCGATCGCCGCGCGGGGTACCGCCAATCGTTGCGCGTGCTCGAGCACCTCAAGGCCCGCCCGCAAAACATGTACACCAAGACCTCGGTAATGCTCGGGTTGGGTGAGACCGACGCCGAGCTCGAGCAGACTTTTCGTGAGCTGCGCGAGGTGGGCGTCGACGTGCTCACGCTCGGGCAATATTTGCAGCCTTCTCAGTACCACTTGCGGGTAGAGCGTTTCGTCACGCCTGCACAGTTCGACACGTACCAGGCGATGGCCGAGCGCTTCGGCTTTCTTTACGTCGCCTCAGGGCCGTTGGTGCGCTCCAGCTACCGCGCGGCCGAATTCTTCATGCGCGGCCTGATGGAAAAGAAACGCACCGCGCTTGCCGAGGTCACCACTTAAAACATGCCAACCCTCAACTTGCTCCAAGCCGTCAACGACGCTTTGCGACTCGAAATGCGGCGCGACAACCGCGTCGTGGTGATGGGCGAAGACGTCGGCAAATTTGGAGGAGTCTTTCGCGCCACGGCCGGCCTGTACGAGGAATTTGGGCCGGAACGGGTGATCGACACGCCTTTGGCCGAAGGAGGCATTATCGGCACGGCGATCGGCATGGCGTTGTACGGCCTGAAGCCGGTGCCTGAAATTCAGTTTTCAGACTTCATTTACCCCGCGTTCGATCAGATCGTCAGTGAGCTGGCAAAAATGCGCTACCGCTCGGCGGGGCAGTACACCGCGCCAGTGGTCATTCGCACTCCCTTTGGCGGAGGCATCAAAGGCGGCCTGTACCATTCGCAGAGCCCCGAGGCGTTGTTCATTCATCAGGCTGGTTTGCGCGTGGTGGCACCGTCGAACCCGTACGACGCCAAGGGGTTGTTGCTCGCGGCGCTGCGTCAGAATGACCCGGTGATCTTCTTCGAGCCCAAGCGCGTGTACCGCGCGGCGAAGGGCGAAGTGCCCGAAGGCGACTACGAAGTGCCGTTGGGTGAAGCTTCGGTGATGCGCGAAGGTGATCAGCTGACGGTGATCGCCTACGGGGCGATGGTGCACGAAGCGAGTCAGGCCGTCGAAGAAGCCGCGTCGCAAGGCATTGGGTGCGAGCTCATTGATCTGCGCACGTTGTGGCCGTTGGACATCGACACCTTGGTGGCCAGCGTGCAGAAGACCGGCCGTGCGGTGATTGTGCACGAAGCGCCGCGCACCTGTGGTTTGGGCGGAGAGATCGCCGCGTTGTTGCAAGAGCGCTGCTTCGTGAATCTCGAGGCTCCGATTCGCCGCGTCACCGGTTGGGACACGCCGTTCCCGTACACCCTCGACGAAGAGTACCTGCCGCTCGCTCCGCGCATCTTGCAGGGCATTGAAGACACCGCGCGTTACGTTGCTTAACTTTCGAAAGAAGGTTTCATGTCTATTTACGAGTTCAAACTGCCCGACATCGGTGAGGGCGTGGTCGAAGGTGAAATCGTCAAGTGGCTCGTCAAAGAAGGCGATCTGCTGAAAGAAGATCAGCCGATGGTCGAAGTGATGACCGACAAGGCCACCGTCACCATTCCCAGCCCTAAAAAGGGCAAGGTGTTGAAGACGCACGGCAAAGAAGGCGAGATCGCGCTGGTGCATCACCCCCTGGTAACGCTCGAGCTCGAGGGTGGAGCGCCGGCCGCGGCTTCGGCTGTGGTGGTGAGCAACAGCAACGGGCATGCCGCGCCGGTGATGCGTGAAGCGCCGGCCGGAGCCAAGGTGTTGGCGACTCCCGTCACGCGCCGCATGGCCAGTGAGCACGGGCTCAACTTGGCGAGCATCATGGGCAGCGGCCCGCAGGGCCGGGTGACCAAGGCTGACGTCGAAGCGACGTTGCGCGAGGGCGGAGTGTTGGCTCCGGGCGTGATGGCGCGGGCGCCAATGGCCCCGTCTGCTCCGTTGCAGTCAAGTCAGGGTGATCAGCGCATTGCCTTGAAGGGGCTGCGCAAGAAGATCGCCGAGAAGATGGTGAAGGCGAAGTTCACCGCGCCGCACTACACTTTCGTCGAAGAAGTCGACGTGACGCCCTTGGTTGACATGCGCAACCGCATGAACGTGGCTCTCGGTGAAGCGGGTTTGCCGAAGATCTCGTTCTTGCCGTTCTTGTGCAAAGCGTTGGTGGGGGCGTTCAAACAGTTCCCCCAGGTGAACGCCAACATGGACGAGGCGACGCAAGAATTGATTGTGCGCGGTGACATTCACATTGGTATCGCCGCATCGACCGATGAAGGGCTGACAGTGCCGGTGGTGCGGCATGCTGACCGGTTGACCCTGAAGCAGTTGTCAGAAGAGATTTTGCGCTTGGGCAACGCCGCGCGCGAGCGCAAGTTGAAGATGGAAGAGCTCACCAACGGTACGTTTACGATTACATCGCTTGGGCAGACCGGTGGGTTGTTCGCGACGCCTATTATCAACCACCCTGAAGTGGCGATCATGGGCGTGCACCGCATGCGTAAGCGCCCGGTGGTGAACGAAAAAGACGAAATCGTGGTGCGGCAGATGATGTACCTCTCGTTCTCGTTCGATCACCGGGTAATCGACGGCGCCGTGGGGGCTGACTTTGCCTACGCGGTGATCAAAACCGTGAGCAACCCAGACCTCTTGATGTTGGAGATGGCATAAATGGCTCCCGCCAACCGTGCATTGCAACTCGCGAGCTCAAGTCGAAAGAAGTCGAGCAACAAGAAAACCACCGTCGCCCGTCAAAGCGGGGCAATGAGCGCGCACCCGTTGCTGCATACGCAGGGGCTGCTCGAGTGCTACCGCGCGATGTTGCGTATTCGCACCCTCGACGAGCGCATGATGACGCTGCAACGGCAAGGTCGCATTGGCTTTTACGGCGCGTGCACCGGGCAAGAGGCAGCGTGCATTGGCAGTGCGTACGCGTTGCGAGCAAACGACTGGGTTTTTCCGGCCCTGCGTGAAGGCGGCGCGATGTTGCTGCGCGGTTTTGCGCTCGTGCCGTACATCGCGCAGGTGTTTGGCAATTCAGGTGACATCACCAAGGGCCGGCAAATGCCATCGCACCAGGCGGCGGCGTCAGTGCACCAGGTCAGTTGGTCGAGCGTCATTGGCACGCAGTTGTCGCAAGCGGTGGGTGCGGCATGGGCGGCGAAGCTGAAAAAAGACGATACCGTGGTCATGGCGTACTTGGGCGACGGAGCCACTTCGTCAAACGACTTTCACGTGGCGATGAATTTCGCGGGCGTCTTCAAGGCTCCAGTGGTCTTCGTGTGCCAGAACAACCACTGGTCGATTTCGGTGCCGACTGATCACCAAACCGCCAGCGAGTCGATCGCGATTAAGGCGGTGGCGTATGGCTTACCGGGCGTCAAAGTCGACGGCAATGACGTGAGCGCGGTGTATGCGGCAGTGGCGGCGGCGGTTGAACGCGCGCGGCGCGGGCAAGGGGCGACCTTGGTTGAACTTGAAACGTACCGCATGGGTGCGCACAGCTCGTCTGACGACCCCAGCCGCTACCGCGACCCCGCCGAAGTCGAAGCGTGGAAAAAGAAAGACCCGGTCGAACGTTTGCGCTCGCGTTTGTTTGCGCTCAATGCGTGGAACTCAGCGCAAGACAAGGCGTTGCAGGCCGAGTTGCTTGAAGAGGTGAACACGGCGATCAAAGAAGCTGAGAGCTTGCCGCCACCGTCGATCGCTACGCTCTTCGAAGATGTTTACCAAGGTGAGCCTTGGCACTTGAAAGAACAGCGCGCCGAGCTTTTAGAATCGATAAAACGGCATGGGCGATAACGTTCGAGAGTTGCTGGCACAAGCTCAGGCCGCCGAAGTTCGGGGCGACCGGGCGAAGGCAGTGAGTCTCTTGAACAAAGCCGCCGACATTTATGAGCAGGGTGACAACCTGGCGCGCGCCGAAAAAATGCGCCGGCACGTGGCCCGGCTTGAAACCGAAGCGCAGACGGCGTTGCCGTCAGTCAAGAGCGACAGCGTTGCTGCGTTGGAGCCCGATTGGCGCGCTGAAGGTCGCTTCATTCACGAGCGGGGCCCCACGCCGCCTGATCAATCGCTCGATGCGTGGTGCTCGTTCTGTTGCCGGCCGCACAAAGAGAGCGGCCCGCTGGTCGGTGGCCCCACGGGTTCGTTCATTTGCAAAGAGTGCGTCGACACCGCGCACCGGTTGATACCGCAAGCCGAGCGCTCTGCACCGTTGTCTTTGGCTCCTGCGCTGCGTGCGGCACAGGTTTCGTTGGTGACGCTGGCAGAGCAGAACGACGTGCGCGCCCGCATTGAGACGCGGGCAGCGAAGGCCGCGATGCTTTTGGGGCCCGAAGGTTGCGGAAAATCGGCATTGCTGCACGCTTGGGGGCCGGTATGGCCATTGGGGTCAGTCGCTCCACTCGGCGATCATGCGGGCATCGACTTGGCGCGTGCCGCGACGGCTGAAGAAGAAGCCGCGGTGCTTCGCTGGTTAGAAGCGTCACCTGCGCGCCGGTTGATCATCGCCACCCGCGGTGCTCTTCCTGACCCGGTGTTGACGTTGAAAAACAGCGGCGGCGAGCAGCGCATTTACGGCAGCGACTCGGTGTGGCTGGCGATCGGGCGAAAACTCTCAGCGGGCTTCGTGGCCAAGGTTGAAGCGTTTTTCGCCATTGCCCCGTTGGGGCAGGCGTCGTTGAGCGCGCTCGGCACGCGCTGGCTACAAGAACGGGCCGACGTCAGCGTCGACGCGCAGGCCCTCTTAAAAATGGTTGAGCTGGCCAATGCTTCGGGCCGGGGTGCCCATGAATTGCGAGCGTTGATCAGCCGCGTGCCACAGGGAATCTGGCAGTCGTGAGTGCCCGCACCACCGCGTACTGGTTAGATCGGGTCGAATACGCCGACGGGTTGGAATTGCAGCGGCAATTTCAGCGCTCGCGCATGGCGGGCGAAGTGAGCGACACCGTGTTGCTCTTGGAGCACCCGCCGGTGTTGACCATGGGGCGCGCCGCCAAGGCCTTCAATGTGCTGGCGAGCCCTGAAACGTTAAAGCGCATGGGCGTGCAACGCTTCGATACCGATCGTGGAGGCGACGTCACGTACCACGGCCCCGGTCAGCTGGTGGGTTACCCGCTTTTGCACCTGGAGCCCGGCAAGCAAGACGTGCGCAAGTACGTGCGCAAGCTCGAAGAGGTGGTGATTCGTACGCTGGGGCACTTCGGCGTGGTGGGCACCCGCGTCGATAAGTACCCCGGTGTCTGGGTCGAAAATTCGAAGCTCGGCGGCACGCGCAAGGTGGCGGCGCTCGGCGTACATCTTTCGCGTTGGTACACGCGGCACGGCTTTGCGCTCAACGTCACGCCCCAGTTGGAGCATTTCGGGCTGATTGTTCCCTGCGGTATTTCTGAAGCCGGCGTCACTTCGATTGAAAAAGAGACGGGCTTTCGCCATGCACTTCAAGACGTGGCGAAAGTCGTCATTGAAGCCTTCGCCGAAGTTTTTGAGACCGCTGTTGAGCTTCGCGAGCCCCCAGAAGTCACCGTGGCGGTCGCGGTGCTGCGGCAGACCCACCCGCCCCAGACGCTCTTGCTGCAGCGCGTGCCCGAGAAAGGTGGGTTCTGGCAGTTGGTGACGGGAGCGCTGCAGCCGGGCGAAACAGCGCAGGCGGCCGCCGCGCGCGAGTTGTTCGAAGAGACGGGGTTTGAGCTTGCTCCGCAACCGTTGAACTATGTGCAGGCCTTTGCCTTCGGAGATCACGCGCCGCCGCGGTTAATGAAGTCACACGCTTTCGTGGCGCGAGTCGCCGCCGCTGCCGAAGCACGCGTGGCAGCGGCTGAGCATTCGCAGGCCCGGTGGGCTCCCTATGCAGAAGCGCTGGAGCAGTTGCCGTTCGCGGGGCTGAAAGAAACGCTGCGCCGCGCCTACAGTTCGACGCGCTGACGCTCTTGGGCGGCGAAAGTCGCCTTGCGGTGCTTGCGAACGGTGCGAAGCAAACGGTCCATCGAGGCGTCGTCGCGGGTAGGTTCGTGGTGAAAGAGCGCCAACATTTTTACCTGCGCGGCGTTGGCGATACGCACCCCATGCTGCCAGGTTGAGTGGCCCCAGCCGACCTTGGCGGTGCCGGTTTCTCCCCGGTACTCTGCGTCGGTGTACATCGCGTCGTAGATCAACATGTCGCAGTTCTTCGCGAAGGCGATCAGCCGTTCATCAGCGCGTGCTTCGTGCTCGTTGTCGGTCGCGTACACGACGGAGCGCCCACGGTAGTCGACCCGGTATGCCAGGCTCTTGCCCGGGTGGTTCAGTTCCATCGCCGTAACCACCGCGCCACCAATGGTAAGTCGGTCTTTCTCGGCCATGGGCTCGTAACTGACCTTCGCCTTGAAGACCATTTCAGTCGTCACCGGAAAATAGGGCCGCTGCATTTGGCCTGAGATGATCTGCGCAATGTTTTGCCCCTCACGTGTTGGCCCGTGAAAGACCAGACGCGAAGTGGAGTCGAAAATGGGTGTGAAGAAGGGCAAACCCTGCAGGTGATCATAATGGTAGTGCGAGACGAAGACGTGGCCTTCGACGGGGCGGGGCAGTTGCTCTCCCAACGCCCGTACGCCGGTGCCGAGATCGAAAATCAGCAGCTCGTCGCCGCAACGCACTTCGATGCATGACGTATTGCCGCCGTAGCGCGCGGTACGAGGCCCTGGAGATGGAATAGAACCGCGCACGCCCCAGAAGCGCACTGATAAACCGACGCGCCGGTTCGAATGGGCCTTCTTCGTTGGAAGACGACGCTTCTTCAATGCTCTCGTGCCCCTCGCGAACTGCCAGTGCCAGTCGAAAGGTGCACGTTAAGCGCAGGGCCCGCAGCGGTGCGAGGCAAATCGCGCGTTACCCGGTTTTGGCGTCAGCGTCACTCGACGGCAACTCGAGCAAATGGCCCGAACGGTCGCGCTTGGTTTTCAAGTAACCGGCGTTGTGCGGGTTATGGGCCGTGTGCGACGAAATGCGGCGCCGCACGGGAACGCCCTCGTCGACCAAGCCGGCGATCTTCAGCGGGTTGTTGGTGATCAGGTCGACCGAGGCCACACCCAGGCTGCGTAACACTTCGGCCGCCACGTCGTACTTGCGCAAGTCATCGGGAAAACCCAGCCGCAGGTTGGCGTCAACCGTGTCGAGACCTTGTTCTTGTTGCAGCGCGTAGGCGCGAATCTTGTTGCCCAGGCCGATGCCGCGGCCCTCTTGGCGCAAGTACACCAGCACCCCTCGGCCGTTTTGCGCGATGAAGTCGAGCGCGCGATCGAGCTGAGCACGACAATCGCAACGCACGCTGCCCATCACTTCGCTGGTCAAACATTCAGAGTGAATGCGCACCGGCACACCTTCGCGGCCTTTGACGTCGCCTTTCACCATCGCCACGTGCTCGCGGCCATTGCGGCGGTCTTTGAACACCACAATGCGAAAGGGGCCTCGCTCGGTGGGCAAGTCAGACTCTGAGAAGCGCTCCAAGTGGTGCGAATGGCGGCGGCTCGGCAGGGGTGTGGGATCCATGGGGGTCAAAAGTTCGTTCCCTTCATTAACCAGCTGCAAGATACATCGATAGCCAAAGTGAGAAGCAAACCGCTCTTCTCAAGCACTTAGCCAATGAGATGCCGAGCCCCTGATTTGGTTTCAGAAATGTTTTTTTGTCAGACCTACGCCACCCAGCTGGCGGCGATCAGCTCGACCTTGTCGCCGACGATCACCTGCGTCACGTTTTCACGCACCACCATTAAGTGTGTGGCTCCTTGCGTCGAAGCCCATGCGCCTGACGTTTGTGACGTGAGCGGTTCGGCCCACAGTTCGCCATCGCGCCACACACCGCGCACCCGCACGAAGTGACGAATGCCGGCGGGCTTCACGTACGGGCTGGCTGAACGTGCAGGCATGCGCTGCGGCTCGAGATCAGTTCGCCCCATTAACCGGCGCAACGCCGGCCGCACGAAGAGCTCGAATGAAACGAGCGACGAAGCGGGGTTTCCCGGCAGGCCGAAAACCAGCGTGTTGCCGCGCGTGCCGAACGCGAGTGGCTTGCCTGGTTTGATGCCCACTTTCCAGAACGACGCTTCGACGCCCAATGCAGCGAACGCGTCGCGCGCGAAATCTTTTTCGCCCACCGAAACGCCGGCGCTGGTGAGCAGCACGTCGTGGTCTAACCCTTTGGCTACCAACGCGGTGACTGACGGTAAAGTGTCGGCCGCGATGCCGAGTAGCGTGGGCACGCCTCCCGCGCGACGCACCGCCGCGGCCAAGGCGGGGCTGTTGGTGTCGACAATGCGCCCGTGCGGAGCGTCGGTGATGCCGCACAGCTCGTCTCCGCTCGAGACAAGGGCCACTTGTGGCCGGCGTGAAACACTGACGTGCGTCAACCCTTGGGCCCACAGCTGCGCTGCTTCAGGTACGCCGAGCGCGGTGCTGGCTTTGAGCAATATTTGGCCTGCGCTCGCATCTTCGCCGTGGTTGCGCACGTTGAGCCGCGGTGTCACCGGGCCAGTCAACGTCACGCCGTTGTTCGTAACCGTCACCTTTTCTTGCATCACCACCGCGTCGGCGCCCTCGGGCATCGGCGCGCCCGTCATGATGCGTACCGCTTGGCCGGCAGCCACCTTCAGCGTCGGCTTGTCTCCAGCGAAGAGGGTGCCGATCACCGACAGTGTCACAGCGCCTTGGTGCACATCGGCGCTGCGCACGGCGAAACCGTCCATCGCTGAATTGTCGTGCGGTGGGAGCGTGCGGTTAGCCACCACGTCGTCGCTCAGCGCGCGACCCAAGGCCTCGTCAATAGGCACTTTTTCGGCGGCCAGAGGCTTCACCACGTCGAGAATGCGCTCGAGGGCTTGTTCGGGCGTGAGCAGGGCCATGCATGCCGTATATGGGAAACCTTTAAGGAAGTCGAAGGCTTGTGTTGACAGCGCCGGTGAGAGCCAGTAAGCGAGGCCGCCTCACGAAAAGGAGACAGCGTTGGCCCAAAAGAAGGCTAAGTCCGCTGCCAAGACGCCTGCCAAAAAAGTAGCCTCGCCGAAAAAGGCAATTGCCGCGAAGCCTGTGAAAGCTGCCCCCAAAAAGGCCGCTGCTGGCAAAGGCAAAAAAGGCAAAGGTGGTGATGTTCCCGAGCCACGTCCGTCAGCGCCGCCGCGCGGTGATGGCATTTTCTTGGGGCCGTTGCCCGATAAACCGTTGCCGCGTGCAACCAAGTTGCCCACGCCTGACGAAGCGCTCAACAAGCGTGCGATGGAGCAGGTGCTGACCGTCGGTGTAGGCCGTGGTGTCGTCGGCGAAGGCTCGCTCAAGGGGCGGTTGGTGGTGCACAACGGGTTTCCCTATCTCGAGGTGATCGGCCGCGACAAACGCGAGCTGTACTTCTTGTTGCAGGGGCCTGATCAAGAAGTGCTCCCCGCGTATGTCGACAACAAAGTGTCGGTGAGCGGGTTGATTCGGCGTACCCACAACTATGGTGGCACGGTCGATGTGCGTAAGTATTCGGCCAAGAAGCCAGAGCAAGAGGTCGCCGAAGTCAAAACGCCTGAAGACAAGCTGCGGTTTTTGTCGCCTGGCGAAGTAGAGCAGGTCAGCGCTGCCGGCATGGGCGCGGGCATGAAGGGTTACGCCACCATGCGTGGCACGCTCGAAATGACCGGTGAAGACTTCTTCTTGGTCGTGTCTAACGCGGGCACCCGGGCACAAGTTTCATTCGCACTCGAAGGCAAGGGTTCGAAGGGCTTGAAGCGAAACGTTGGGCAGATGGTGCGCGTCACCGGCATCATTGAAAAAACGTCGGGCTGGGGCGGCACGGTGCAGGTTGAAAGCTGCGAGCCACGCGGCATTGAGTTCAAGGGTGTGACCCGTGAATCAATGAGCGTGGTCGGTGTCGACGGCAAAGGCGACGGCGGCCAAGTCGAGCTGAAGGTGAATGATGGCTTGTCAGTGAAGCTGCAAGAACGCGCGGGGTTCATTTGGGCGATTGAGCCCACGATGGCCAAGCGGGTGTCGCTGCGCGAGTCGAACTTTCACCTGCATGGTGGTGGGCCAGCGGTGCGCGAGTTTTTCTTCACCCCGCGTAACCCGGGCCTGCACGAGGTCGATTTCTTTCTCGCAAAAGCGTTTACGCCGACCCAAGTCACTAAGACGTTCAAGCTCGCGGTGCACGTGAAGCCAGGAGAATTGGCATGAAGCAAGTCGTGGCGTGGGGGTGGGTGCTTTCTTGCGGTTTGGCTGCGGCGCAAGAGTTGGGCAGTGAAATTCCTGATCGAGAACCTGTCACCGCACCTTCAGCGATGCGCCACGAAGTGCCGAAGCCCGAGCCGGTGCCAGAATCACCCAGCGCCAGTTCGCGGAAATCAGCGGCGAGCATGTCTTACGGCTTGATGGCCGGGTTTCAGAGCACCGTGGTGCCGTCGGTACCGTCGAGTGGTGGTTTGGTTACCCAGCAAGTCAGCGGCCCCTACGCGCCCACGGTGGGCATGAAGTTTTTTTTGCACGACGCCATTGCCTTGCTTGTCGAGTTAGGTACGAGCATTGCGCTCGACAACGGCAACGTGGCGGTTGGTTTTGAAGGGCAACTCGGCGTCGACGTGCTCTTTCGCTCTCAGCAGAGCGCATTGCGGCCGCTGCTGCATTTGAATGCCGGGTTGGGCAAGCCACTCTCAGGCTCTGGCGACGTGTGGATGGTGCATGGCGCAGTAGGCGGCGGTGCCGAATATTTCTTGAGCCCCCAGTTGTCGATCGCGGCGCGAGCCACCATCGGGTTGCCGGTGCTGTTGGCCAACGGGCGGGCGGTGGTGCTGATCACCACGCTTTCTCCGTCGCTGATGATGACTTTTTACTTCGATGCCCCAGCGGGCACGGAAAGCACGAACTGATTCAATCAGACAGAATTAAGGCTGCGCTCGACTCGAGCAAGCGCCCCATGGGCGTCAAAGAGTTGCTCCGAGCGCTTGGTTTACACCCCGGGCAGCAATCAGAGCTCAAACGGTCGCTGCGTGATTTGGCGCGGCGCGGTGAAATAGAGCAAGACGGCAATCGATTTGTGATTCCGCGGCATTTGCGCGCGCAGTCACCAGGGGGGCAGGCACGGCACTTCGCCGGCAGGCCCAGCACGGCAGAGCAGGAGCACGGGCGCAAGAAGTCTACTGTGACGGGTACGTTGAAGGTGAACGCTGAAGGTTTCGGCTTCGTGCAGACGCCGGGGCCGAACAGCAAGGGCGTGTTCATTCCTCCTGATGAAGTGGCGCGCGCGTTAGACAATGATCGCGTCGAGGTGAGCCTCGAGCCAGGCCGTGGAGGTCGCCCCATGGGCCGGCTTGTGCGCGTCGTCGATCGCCCGCGGGAGTGGGTGGTAGGTACATATTTCGAGCGGGGTTCATCGGCGTGGGTGGCTCCACGCGATGCCACATTGGGGCCGATTTCGGTGCCCAAGACGCAGCTGGCGCGGCCGGGCGATGTGGTGAAGGTGCGGCTTGGCATTGGGCGCAAGTTGCTGACACAGCAGGCGGGGCTGACGGGAGAAGTGTCGGGCTCGCTCGGCAACGCTGACGATCGCTCCATCGAAGTGTTGTCGATTGCGTACGCCCAGGGGTTTCACGACGAGTTTCCCGCCGAGGTGATGGACGAGGCCGACGGCTTCGAGAGCGCCTTGAGTGATGACGAGCTCAAAGGCCGGCGCGATTTGCGTTCGATGGGGCTGTTGACCATCGACGGTGAAGACGCGCGCGACTTTGACGACGCCATTTACGTTGAAGACAAGGCTGACGGTTGGCGGTTGGTGGTGGCGATTGCCGATGTGGCGCATTACGTGCGCGAAGGTCAGCCGCTCGATGATGAAGCGTTGCGTCGGGCCACCTCTGTTTATCTGCCGGGGCGCGTGTTGCCGATGTTGCCCGAGCGCTTGTCGAACGGGTTGTGCTCGCTCAAGCCCGATGAAGATCGCTTGTGCATGGTGGCTGACATGCTGATCGACAGGCGCGGCGTCACCACGGCGTGTGACGTGTACGCGGCGGTGATGTGCAGCCAGGCGCGGTGCACATATGAAGAAGTACACGCGGTGTTGAGCGGGCAAGACGTGCCGCACCGCAATCGCTTCAAGGGCGCCTTCGAGCGGGCGTTGAAATTATCTGAATGCTTGCGGCAAATGCGCAAGGAGCGCGGGGCGATTGAGTTTGATCTGCCTGAGACGCGGGTCGAGCTCGACAGCGAAGGCCAGCCATTGCGAATGGTGCGGCGCGAGCGGTTAGAAAGTCACCGGCTGATTGAAGAATGCATGCTGGCGGCGAATGAAGCCGTGGCGCGCTACTTCAAGCAACGCAAACTGCCCACGGTGAACCGCTTTCACGGCGAGCCCGATGAAGAGAAGCTGGCGCTGTTTTCCACACTGGCAGGGGCGTACGGGTTTTCGCTGCCTTCGGAGCCGACGGGCAAAGACTTGAACGCGTTGCTCGCGCAGTTGGAAGGGCACAAGGAGCAGCGCGGGTTGAACCAGTTGCTGCTGCGTTCGATGATGCAGGCTGTTTATTCGTCGGAGCAGACCGGTCACTTTGGCTTGGGGGCGACTGATTATTTGCATTTCACGTCGCCAATTCGCCGTTACCCAGACTTGCTTGTGCACCGGTTGCTCAAAGCGCTGTGGAAGCGGGGCGATCGCAAGCTGTCGCAGGGTGAGCGCGAAGAAGAGACCGAGAAGCTCGAAGCGTTGTCGGTGCAGTCGTCAGAGCGTGAGCGCGCGGCGATGCAGGTGGAACGTGAAGTGGTGTCGTTCTACCAGTGCGTGTTGATGCAAGACCGCGTGGGTGAAACGTTCGACGGCGTGGTGTCGGGCTTGTCTGAGTCAGGCTTTTTCGTCGAGCTGAAGGGTTTGTTCATCGAGGGCATGGTGCGCGCCGAGACGGTGTCGCATTCGGCGGAGTTGGATACCAGCACCGGTACCTTGCTCTTCGGTGGTGGCGAGTCGGTGCGCGTTGGGCAAGACGTAAAGGTGAAAGTTTCAGCGGTCAATTTGCAGAGAAAGCGAATTGATCTGGAGTTGACTGAAGCGCTCAAGCGTGGCGGTGCGCCCGCGGGGGCTCGTCTGCCCAGTGAGGGTGGCCGGGAGCAGGGTAATCAACGCCGTTCAGGTCCGCCTCCGCAGTGGGCGCGGTTGAAGGCGAAGCAGGGTGGTCAGCAGAAAAACCGTCGCGTCGGTGGCAAACAAAAGAGCGATGGCAAGCGCGGCAGACGGCGGTAGGAAAGGGTGCCAGGCTTTCCAAAATTCCAAACTCGACTCCCAGAGCACCGCTGATACTCCTGATTGGTACCGGGCCGAGGGCGCTTAAAATTTTCGGCGCATCCAAAGGTCGAGCGAGTCAATCACCACGATTCCGAATTGGCGCGCCACCGGAATCGCCAGCAGCCCAAAGACCACTGCCCCAAGAATATTGGAGCTGGCTCCGAGAAAGCCGGCGACAAAAAAGAGCCCCGACGCGACGAGCATTTCGAGAAGCAGCGGAAAGTCTGGCACCCTGAGCTGGGGGAGGGAAATCTGCACGTCCGGACCTGCGGGGGGCCGATGATAGGGACCCACGGCACGCTCGACACAGGCACGAAGGCAGAGACGTACAACCAAGCGTGCCTCGACTTGCCTTCGCCGCTCTTGGCTCGGGTTGATTGATTCCGGTTCTCTTCCAGCGCCCTCCGCGCGCTCGTTCACTCTTTGCGATTTTCAGCAGACAGAAACGAGCACTGCGCCGCATGCGTCCATGAGAGCACAGTGGCAACCGGAGCCTCGGAGGCGCAGCAAACCCATTCGTCCCCTTGAGGCAATTTCCGTCAATTCAACGCTGCGCCCATATGATCGCCGAATAGCGCGAGTCATTCGTCACTTCGCGCAACGCACACACGCTTCCGATCCACGGATTCTCGTTCTCCGTCAATGACTGACCTCTGTTTCCGTCGAGACGCTCTCTCCGGAGGCCTCCGGTTGACGGGCGTGCTGACTGGCGAACGGAAATGATGGCGCCGGTCTGAAAGTGATCCACTCGCCGGTTTGAAACTGATCCACCCCGCAACCTGGGAAAGCTTGCCGAGCCCAGCTCCGTCTGGGTTCCCCAAAGGATGTTGCGGAACGGGCGCGGCGCGGTTGGTTTGGCCCAAAATTCCGATTTTCGAACACTTGCTCTTTTAAGCGCCCAAGTTTCCTTCGTTTGAGACGCTCAGACGCTCAGACGCTCAGACGCTCAGACGCTCAGACGCTCAGACGCTCAGACGCTCAGACGCTCAGACGCTCAGATCGGCATCTTTACGGGCTGCGCTTCCCTCGGCGAAGTGCTGGCGAACGGAAACAGGGAAAGTCCGGCACCGGGCGAGGGCCACGCAATCGAGCTACCTCAGCGTCGCCACCGTCACGCCGGGGCCGCCTTCGTGTCGATCTCCCGCGCGAAAACCTTGCACATACGCACAGCGCTCCAAATACTCACGAATCGCCTGCTTCAATGCACCGGTGCCATGGCCGTGCACAATCAACACCTCGCGCTCCCCCGACTGCAGCGCGCGATCGAGCTTCTTCTCAACCTCACCAATCGCTTCGTCGACTCGCATGCCACGTACGTTCACGCTCGGTGAGCCGCTCGTCAGAACATTCGCGCCTTGCTCCTCGGCTTGCGACATTGCGCGTTGCATACGCTCTGAAGCAGTAGGCCCCGGAGCCGCCTTCGTCACACGCGGGCGCGACAACTCGGCTACCTTCAGCCGCATCTTCAATGCACCCGCTGCTACCAGCGCCTCTTCACCGTCGAGCTCCAACAGCTCGACATCGGTGTTGAGCGAATTCGCCCACGCTCGCGCTCCTGCCCGCAGCTGAAACGCTTCTGCCTGAATCGCTTCTCCAACTTCCAACTTCCGCTCCGCATGCAGCTGATCATCAATGCGCGCCGCGACTTCACTGGCGGCCTGCGTGAGCACCTGCCGCGACGGCTCCTTCGCCAACGAAGCGAGCAGGCTGCCAATCTGCGATCGCGCGAACTCGAGCTCACCCTTCAACGCCTGCCTGAACTTCCGCTCCTGCTCCAGGCGTTGCCCTCGGTGTTGCTCGAGCTCCGCCGCCAACGCCGCGCGTTCTGCCCGCACCCCATCGAGCTCTTTCTGCGCTGCTAACTTCGCGTCGTACAGCTGCTGCCGCTCTTGTTCTGCCGCCGCCAGCGCCTTCGCCAAACCAGAGCCGCTGTTCGCTACCAATTCACCCGCGCGCTGACAAATGCCCTCGGGCAAACCCACCCGCCGCGCAATTTCAATCGCCGAAGAAGCGCCCGCCGCACCCAGCTGCAAACGGTAGTTTGGAGCCATTTTCTTGCTGTCAAAACCCACCCGCGCATTGACGAAGCGGCTGTCGAGCTGCGCAAGCGCCTTCAGCTCTTCTAAGTGCGTGGTCACCAGCACCTGCGCGCCTGTGTTGATCAGCGCTTCTAAAACGGCAATCGCTATCGCCGCGCCTTCTTTGGGGTCGGTGTCAGCCGCGATCTCGTCAATCAGCACCAACGCGCCGGCGCCCGTCTTCGCGCAAATGTCACGTAACGTGCTCACGTGGGCACTAAACGTCGACAACCCCGCGGCCATGTCTTGTGCGTCTCCCATCGCGCACTGCACGCTGGTGAACAACGGCAACGTCGAGCCGGCCTGCACCGGTATTGGCAACCCCGCGCGCACCATCAACGCGCACAGGCCCGTGCCGGTCAGCGTCACCGTCTTGCCGCCCGCGTTGGGGCCCGAAATCACCATCACTCGCGAGGGAGCACGCACCTCGACGTCGTTGCCTACCACCGTCACGCCACGCAACTTGAGCAGCGGGTGGCACAGGCCCTTCAATCGCAATTCTCCCGTCGGAGGTTGCAGCTCAGGCACCACCGCGCCCATGTCGTCAGAGAGAAACGCCGCGCCTTCGGCTTCGTCGAGAATCGCCAGCGCCTCGACGCCACGCTTCAAGCCACTCGCCTCACGGGCCAATTGGTGCGTGAACTCGAGCAATACTTTGCGCTCTTCCTCCAACACTTCAGACTGTGCGATCGCCAGATCGTTACCCAAGCCAATTAACTCTTGCGGCTCGACGAAGAGCGTCTGTCCCGACTGGCTGGCGTTGTGCACGATGCCCGGCACCTGGTTACGTGACTGCGTCAGCACGGGAATGACGTAACGATCATTGCGCAAACTGACGTAGCTCTCGCGCAAGTGTTGACTGAACGATTCGTCTTCTAGCATGCGATCAAGCCGTGTCTGAATCGAGCGGTGCAGACCCTTCGCTCGATCGCGCGCTTCTTTTAGAGCAGGGCTTGCGCGGTCTGACAATTCTCCGCTCGGCTCAATGGCCCGCTCGAGCCGAGTCGCCAGTTTCTCTAAGTCAGGCAGCCGGTTACCGAGCTCAGCCATCGCTGGCAACCGCGCGCGGCGCTCCTCGAGGGTGGCGCGGGCGCGCTCGAAGGCAAAGAGCACGTTGTTTACCGACAACAATTCACGTGGGTCGAGCAAGCCTCCTTTGAGCGCGCGGTCAAGCAGCGGGCGAATGTCGGCCACGGCGCCCAATGGCAACTTCAAAGGTTCGGCATGCAGCGCGCGCGCTTCTTCAATTAACGACATTGACGCCGCAATCGCCTCGGCGCCGTCGAGAAACGAGCGCGATGACGCTCGCTCTACTCCCATCGGCGTTCGGCAGCGCGCGGCCAAGGCTTCGCGAATGGCTCCAAACCCCAGACTGTTGAGTGTGCGAACGTCGATGTCCACGGTACGATGCGCCTCTTTCTTCTCAAAGGCTTAAGCCAAGACGGGTTTTCGCGCCATGCTGCTTGAAACGACGCTCTGGGTATTGCTCACCGCAGCCGACCGCTCGGTGATGCTGCGCGACGCGTTGGCGCTCGAAACCGGCGGCGACGACGCGGCGGCGGTGAAGGTGCTCGAGTCGCTGACCCAAGCCCAACCTGCGTGGGAGTTGCCGCACATTGAAGCGGCGCGGTTGCGGCTCAAACGTGGCGACGAGCCATGGCGGGTGCAAGCCCACTTAGAATTGGCGCGTGCCATCGCTCCTGAAAACCCACGCGGTCACTACCTATGGGGCCTGCTGATGGAAGAGCAGGGCAAGCCGAAAGAAGCCACCGAAGCCTTTCGCCTTGCCTTGACGTTGCGCCCTGATTACGGCGAAGCCCGCTACCGCCTGGGAGCGCGCCTGCTCGCCGACGGTGCCGCGGCCGAAGCGGCCACTGCGTTCGAGCAATACGCGAAGGCGCACCCTTCTGAAGGGGGCGCGCAGCTCGTTTGGGCCCAGGCGCTCGAGCGGGCGGGCGAAGACGAGAAGGCCGAAACCGTGCTCAAGGGGTTGCTCAAAGAAAGCGCGGTGAAGCAGGTTGCCGGCGCCCGCTTGGTGGCGTTGTACGAGCGAACCGGCCAAAAGAAGAAGGCCGAGGCGGTCAAGGCCTCGCTCCACGGGGGAAAGCCCAAAGTGATGCGCCCGCTGCGCTCTGGGCGCTGAGTCTTTTTGAGGTGAGCACCACTCGAGAGGCGCTGTAGAGTGCTCAGCATGCGGAAAGCCCTGTTGTCTCTGGCGGTCGTCGGTGGACTGAGCGCGCTGTTGTTGGCAGCCGCGCCGCCGCCGTCTTCTAACGCTCCCATTCCCGAGGTGCTTGCCGAGTTGCGGCAAATCGAAGGCGCCGCCCTGCGCAACGCCGTCGACCCGCTGCGCTTCAAATACACCGAAGCAGCTCGGGCGCGGCCGAATGACCCGATGATGCGGGTTTACCTGGCGTGGTGTGAGTTGCCTCGTGAAGAAGCGTGGAACCAGCTCAAAGCCATCGCTCCGTTGCACCCCGACAACCCCTGGGTGCGGTGGGGCATGGGCCGCATGTACCTGCGGTGGAAGATGAAAGATCAAGCCAAAGTTGAATTCGACGAAGTGCTGAAGAAAAACCCCTCCTTCTACCCGGCCATCACCGGTTTAGGCCTGCTCGCCAGGTCGAAGGGCGACACGGTGGCAGCCCAAGCGCAGTTCGAAGCGGCGCTCAAAGTGGCTGACGATGCCGAAGCGCGTGCCGGCTTGGGTCTGATTTGGTTCGAGCAGGGGCAGAAAGAAAAAGCGGCAGAGTCGCTCAAGAAGGGCATCGAGCTCTGGCAAGACCAACCCGAACCGCTCGAAGTGTTGGCCGGCATTTACCGTCAGGCGAATGACATGCCCTCGGCGATCAAAGTGGCTGCGGTCGTCGCTGATTTGAACCCTAAAGATCGCAAGGCCCGGCGCACCGTCGCCGACTTGCGCTTCGACAACGGGCAGAAGGCTGAAGCCGCGGCAGACTACGAACGGTTGCAACGGCTGGGCAACCCCGAGCCCGACATGCTGCGGCGGCTTTCGGGCCTTTACCGCGAGCTCGGCAACACCGAAGCTGAAGAACGCACGCTGCAACAGCTTGCCGCGCTCGACAAAACAGACTCAGAAGCGCCGCGCCGTTTGTCGCAGTTGGCGTCGAGCCGTGACGCGGGTGAAGTCGCCGAAGGGCAATTGCTCGAGGCGATCGATCGCGCGCCTGATCGCGGAGAATTGAAGCTCGAGTTGGCCCGTGAACGCGTGCGGCGTGAGGCGCTTTATGAAGCCCTTGAGTCGTACCGCCAAGCGATGACCGCAACCGATGCTGCAGTCGCCGACGCCGCAAAGAAAGAAGGCGAAGAGCTGAGCAAGAAGTTCAAGCTGCCAGCCAAGCAGGCCAAGGGCTCTGTCGAAGTGGTTTACACCACGGTCGCCAAAGGGCTGAACGAGTTTTACCTGGAGCGTAAACGCAAGAAGCCGAGTCTCGCGGGCGAGCTCAAAGTGCGCGTGCGCATCGATAAAAGCGGCGTGGTGAAGGGTGTCGACATGGTTTCAGACACAGTGGGAGACCCGCTGCTCGCAGGTCATGTGTTCTTCGCGCTCTACGACGCGACGTACCCCAAGCAAAAACGCGAGCCGGTGTTTGAGTTCGAGCTCGGTAAGAAAGGCAAATGAGCATGGCGGTGAAGACCGGCCTCGATGTTTGCGTGGCGCAGGGCTTTTCGACGCTCAAGGGCCTGAAGGTGGGCGCCATCGTCAACCCGACGAGTGTTGACGCGTCGTTTCGCCATCTCGCTGATTTGCTCAAAGGCAGCCAAGCGCTCACCCTGGGCGCGCTCTTCGGCCCCGAGCACGGCGTGCGGGGTGAAGCGCAGTACATGGAAGCAGTGGGCGATGTGGCCCGCGACCGCCATACCGGAGTGCCCGTTTATAGCTTGTACGGTTCAACCTACGAATCGTTGAGCCCGAAGCAAGAATGGTTGAATGGTCTCGACGCGCTGGTGTTCGACATTCAAGACGTGGGCAGCCGCTACTACACGTACGTGTACACCATGGCGCTGGCGATGAAAGCCGCGGGCAAGAAGGGCCTCAAGTTCGTGGTGCTTGATCGCCCCAACCCGCTGGGAGGCGAGTGCGTCGAAGGCAATATCGTCAGAGAAAAATACCGCTCGTTTGTGGGCCTTTTTTCCATTCCCAATCGTCACGGCATGACCGTGGGTGAATTGGCCAAGCTCTTCAACACCCAAGACGGGTGGAAGTGCGACTTGACCGTGGTGCCGTGTGAGGGGCTGACCCGCGCGATGAATTGGCGAGACACCGGCCTGCACTTTGTGCCCACGTCTCCCAATATGCCTACGACTGAAACAGCGCTTGTGTACCCCGGCATGTGCATGGGTGAGGGCACCAATGTGTCTGAGGGTCGTGGCACCTGTCGGCCCTTCGAGCAATTCGGCGCGCCCTGGCTCGATGCCACTGCGGTCGCTGAGCGGTTGAACAGTGACGCGCTCCCCGGTGTGCGCTTTCGCCCAGTGGCCTTCACGCCGACGTTCGACAAATTCAAAGGTCAGTCATGTGAAGGTGCCTTTTTACACGTGACCGATGCACGGGCTTTCAAACCCGTGCTCACCGGCATCGCGGTCATCAAAGCGTGTCATGACTTGGGCGGTAAGTCGTTCGAGTGGCGGCGTGACGCGTACGAATTCGTAAAAGACATTCCCGCGTTCGACTTGCTCGCCGGCACTGATGAAGTGCGGTTGGGCATCGAGCAGGGAGCGACGCTCGAGAAATTGGTGCAAGGCTTCGATGGGCAGTTGAAAGAATTTCAGCCGGTGCGCGCAAGCGCGCTGCTCTACGGTTGAGCCAATGGCCACGTTCGGTCTGATGTCAGACACGCAGGGCGATCTGGTGGTTTTTGATCAAGCGATTCGCCTGCTCTCAGCCAAAGGTGCCCGCCGTTTTTTTTTCTGCGGCGGCAAATACTCCGATCTTGACGACTGGGTACAGTGGAAGCGCGAGCAGGTCAAAAGCGCCACTGACTACACCAACGCTCATTTTCTTGAAGACGTGGTGAACTTTCTCGCCGAGCAAGAACAGATTGAGCGGCCTCCCGCGTTTGGCACTGCCTACGAGTTGGCCCGCGCCGCTGAGGAGCTTTCGCGGGTGAAAGACAAAGTGGTGCGCGCGCCTGAAAAGGGCTCGCTGCAGTACTTCGATCCACAAGTGCCGCGCAAAGGCGTCGACATGGTGGGCGACGTGTTGTGCTGCGTGGTGCACGACAAGAATGATCTCGACAAAGAAGACATGATCAATTCAGTCATTTTGGTGCACGGGAGCTCTGCTGAGCCGAAGTTGGTGCAAATCGGCCCGCGTTATTTTGTGACGCCGGGCAAGTTGGTGGGCGCGGCGAAAGCCACTGTCGCCACCCTCGAAACGGGCGAGCAGGGCATTGCGTTCACTCCCTATTCTATTGAAGGTGAAGCGCTCGGGCCGGCGCAGCCCATCGCCGTCGGCGGCCGCCACAAGGTCTTGGTGAAATAATGCGAGAAGTGGCGCTCTTGGGTGGCTCATTCAACCCTCCGCATGTGGGCCACGTCATGGCCGCGGTGTACGTGAGAAGCACGCTGCCGGTCGACGAAGTGTGGCTGATGCCGAGCTTTCACCACCCCTTCGGCAAGTCGCTCACGCCCTTCGAGCACCGGGTGAAAATGTGCCAGGCGATGGCTGCTGACATTGGGCCTTGGCTCAAGGTGACCGAAGTCGAAGCCCACGTGCCGGGAGACGGTCGCACCATCGACACCCTTCGTTTCCTGATGCCGCAGCAGCCCGAAACCCAGTTTCGGCTGATTATTGGCTCCGACATTTTGAACGACTTGCCGCAGTGGAAGGAGTGGCCCGAGATTCAAAAGCGGGTGACAGTCACGGTGGTGCACCGGGCGGGCTACCCCGGCAAGGGTGTGGTGGGCCCTGGGCTGGCGGTGGTGTCTTCTACCGAGATTCGCCGCCGCTTCGAAGCAGGTGATGACGTGAGCGACCTGGTGCCCAAGGGGGCGTTGGCCTACGCGCGAAAACACCGCCTCTTTGGGTTGTAGGGTGGCACGAAAGGTGTGCTAGTCGAAGGCCTCGTGACGAGCCGGAAACACATTCGCGTGGTGGGCGCGATGGTCGAGGGTGAGACGGGGCACTATCTCATCACCCAGCGTGCCAAAGACGCCTCACTGCCGCTGCTGTGGGAATTTCCCGGTGGCCGCGTGCAGCCCAACGAGACCGACGTGGCGGCGTTGGTACGCGAGCTGAAAGAGCGCCTGCGCATTGACGTTGACGTGCTGGAGCAGGCGAGCACGCTGCACCATGCTTACCCACATTACGATCTCGATTTTTCGGTCTTCTATTGCCGGTTACGGGGCGGCGACGTCGAAGTCAGCCACCACCGCGTCAATGATCACAAGTGGGTGACGTTGGCTGAAATGTCGAAGTACCCTTTTCCCGACGCTGACGCCAAGACGCTCGAGAAGTTGCTCGATTTGGACCGCTGAACGTGCACCAGTTTCCCAAAGGCATCGGTTGGATAGAGGTGATCTGCGGCTCGATGTTTTCGGGCAAGACCGAAGAGCTGATTCGCCGCGTCAAGCGCGCGCTCTACGGCAAGCAGAAGGTGCAAGTCTTCAAACCGAAGATCGACAACCGCTACGACGATACGGCGGTGGTAAGCCACTCGCAGGTGCGGTTGGTTTCGACGCCGATTGATCGCGCTGAAGAAATTTTGCGGTTACTCAATGCCGATACCGAGGTGGTGGGTATCGACGAAGTTCAGTTCATGGGCCCCGACGTGGTGACGGTGGTTGAAACGTTGGCCGCCCGCGGCATTCGGGTGATCTGCGCGGGGCTTGATCAAGACTATTTGGGCAAGCCCTTCGAGCCGATGCCGCAATTGCTGGCGATCGCCGAGTACATCAGCAAAGAGTTGGCGATTTGCGTGGTGTGTGGCAACCCGGCCAACCGTTCGCAGCGCTTGTTGGCACGCGAAGAACGTGTGGTGGTGGGCGCAGCAGGTGCTTACGAGGCCCGTTGCCGCAGGTGCCACGTGCCCGCCGCGGCTGAAGCCACTCCTCCGCAAAACCTCGATCTCTTCACCGGCAAAGACTAAAAAAAACGATGCGCGACGTTCTTTACGAAAACATTCCCTTCGCTCTCAGCGAGACCAAGCACCTTTATGGCAAGCAAGTGCATTTGGTTGGCAACCCGTACCTGCTCTCGCTGCTCGCGCACTTGTGCTCGAAAGAAACGGTGCAGCCCGAAGTGAACCGTTTGGTGGTGAAGCTGTACACCGACCTGGTGGTAATGGCGATCAACCAGGAGTTTCCACGGCAGGCAGCGACGATTCCCACGCGAATGATCGACTACACCCCCGAGGGCATTTACCAGGGCCAAGTGTTGGACCCCGAGGTGCGCGCGGTGTCGGTGAACATTGCGCGCGCCGGTACGCTGCCCTCGCAAGTGACGTTCGACTTGCTCAACACCGTGCTCACGCCCCGGTTGGTGCGGCAAGATCACATCATCATGAGCCGCATGCTCGACAAGGCTGAGCAGGTGGTGGGCTCGAATATTGGAGGCGCGAAAATTGGCGGCGACGTCGACGATGCGGTTGTTATTTTTCCCGACCCCATGGGCGCCACCGGTGGCTCGCTGAGCACCGCGATCGAGATGTACAAAAAGAAAGTGCCCGGCAAGATGCGAAAGATCATCTGCCTGCATTTGATCGTCACGCCTGAGTATTTGAAGCGGCTGACGACCGATCACCCCGACGTGGTGATCTATTCGTTGCGGCTCGATCGCGGTCTTTCTGATCCTTCTGTGTTTGGCACGGTGCCCGGCACGATGTGGGACAAAGAGCGCGGCCTGAATGATCGCCAATACATCGTGCCCGGCGGAGGTGGTTTGGGCGAAGTGATGAACAACGCCTACGTCTGATTTTTTTGAACCCCAAAGGACTGCAACACCGATGAGCTACGCCCAAAGTGAGGTCGATGTTTTTATCGATGTGCCCAAGTTGAATGAGGCCGTGGCGCGGTTGGGCGCTCAGATCACGAGAGACTACCAAGGCAAAGAGATCACGGTGATCGCGATCATGAAGGGTGCGTTGCCCTTCGCGATGGATCTTTTGCGCAACATCAACGGGCCCGTATCGCTCGAGGTGCTGGGCTGTTCTTCGTACCAGGGCACCGAGACGACTGGCGAAGTGCGCATCACCTACGACGTCACCAAACCGCTCGCAGGCCGACACTTGCTGGTGGTTGAAGACATCATCGACACCGGTTTGACGATGAAGTTCTTGCTCGAGAATTTGCAAGCGCGGCACCCGGCGTCGATCAAGGTGTGCACGCTGCTCGAGAAGCCGTCGCGCGCCAAGACGAAGGTGCAGATCGACTACAAAGGCTTAGTGATCGAAGACAAATTCGTCGTCGGTTACGGCCTCGACTTCGACGAGAAATACCGCAACTTGCCGTACATCGGCGTGATCAAGGGCACTGACTGAACAAGCCGTTCAGCTAAAAATCGACCCCCGTGAATCGAGCAGTTGCCGCAGCGTCACTTCAATGCCGCTGCGAATCTCGTCGTTCGTTTTCTCGACAAAGAGCACGTCTTCGCTCGCACCTTTCGGTGCCGACGACAGATTCACCGGCTCGCCGAAGCGAATGTGCCAGCGAGCAGGCAAGGGCACCGGCGTGAGCGGCACGTACGGCACGCCAAACGGCTGCACCGGCAAGCGCGCCAGCAGTGGCATCGACTCTTCAGCCCCCACCACGGCCACTGGCACAATCGGCACTCCCGCGCGCAACGCGAGCTTGATGTAACCGCCGCGCCCGAAACGCTTCAGCTGGTAACGTTCGGAAATCGGCTTGGAGAGCCCCTGCAACCCTTCGGGGAACACAATCACCGGGTGCTGCGCTGCGAGCAGCGCCATCGCCGCCGCCGGTTCTGCGCGAACCGCGCCCAGCCGCTTCATCAGCCGGCCCATCACCGGAGCCGTCAACACCGCGTCTTCGGCCAGCCAATACGCACGCAGCAAGTCGGGGCGCTGCACACGAACCGCGCGCTGCAGCACCGGGCCATCCAACGGAAGCGCACCGGCATGGTTCGCCACCAACACACAGCCGCCCGAGGGAATGTGCGCTGCGCCTTGCACGTCGACGCGCCAATAACGCTCGTACAAAAATTCACCCGTCGGGGCGATGGCCCCCGCAATCGCACTCTTGACTGACCGCGCCAACGCGCGCGCGGCTTTGAGCCCTGGTGCACTCAAGGCGCCCTGGGTATGCAGCGCAGGCAGGGGAGGAAGCTCAGCCACGCGCGCTGGTGACGGCGGTGAAAGCGCGGGCGCGTTTGGGCCCGCCGGCTTCACCGAAACCAGCTGGGGAATTTCACCGTGGGGCGTCGGCAAGTCAGTCTCGGTGTGATTCACCAACTCGGGAGACTGCTCATGCGCCCGTGGCCGGGGTGCACTCGCTATCGCCACCGGAGCGCTGATGCGGGGCGCGCGGGGCTGCTTCTTCGAAGGAGCAGGTTTGGTGGGAGCAGCGGCGGCCGGGCTTGCCGCTCCCTTCTGAAATGGATCATTTCCGAGAACTGATCGCGACATGAAGCGCCTCCCTTTTGCGGCTCTTCGGTGAGCGCATGCGCTTACTCCAAACGTTCAGGGGTTGAAAGCGGCGCCGCTTCACGTCTACAGCGCGGGCCCGTGCGTCTTTTTCTCTTTTTTGCCGCGCTCGCGATGCTGACCGCCAGCCGTGCCCAGGCGCACGACGCCGACGTCGTCTTCGTGCAGCTGCAGGTTGCTCCAAGCCCGGGCACGTTCACCGAAGTGGTGACGCTTACCGCCGGCACGCTCGGGTTGCTTGCGCCTGTCGACGCCGACAACGACGGGTTGCTCACCCAAGGCGATTTGAACGCGCGTGGCGAGGCGTTGCGGCAAGGCGTGTGGCACGACATGCCGGTTTGGGCTCAAGACGTTGCCTGCAAAAGAGCGCACGAAGAAGCGTGGGTGCGCGAGGGCTACATCGAGTTGCGCGCCCAGTTCACCTGTTCGGGGGGGGCGCTGCGACAAGAATTCAAGTGGCTGTCGGTCTTGCCTCCCAATTACTCCGTCGTGTTGAAGAATGCTTCGGGCCTGCTCTCGATACCGCTGATGGCGCGGTCAGCCATGCATACGATGTTCATTCCACGGCCTGGGGAGCCTCGCACGGCACCGGGTTGGCTCGCGGGGCTGAAGGGCGGGTTGAAGCACGGGTGGGCCCTGGAGCACGTCTGCTGGCTTTTGGCGCTGGCCTGGCTGTGCCGAAAAATTCAAAGCGGGCTGCTGGGCATTGCCGCCTTCGTCATTGCCCAATGGTTAGGGCAACTCGCTGCGCTGCACGCAGAACTCGTCATGTCTTTGCCCTTGTGGCGAGGCCTCGAGGCAGGGCCGCATTTGCTCCTGTGCGCGCTCGCTGCCGAGCTTTGGTTGGGAGAACGCCCCGGTGTACGCACGGTTCTGTTGGTCATCGCCGGTTTCGAGCATGGGCTCACCTTGCCGGGTGCGCGGGGAGGCAGCTTCGCCGCGCTGAGCGGTTTTGGCGTGGGGTTCATTTTCATTTCAGCCGCGGTGTTCGTCGCACTTTTTGCGTTGGCCCGGCGTACCGAAAACCGCCTCTGGCTGCGAACAGTGGTGGCGGGGCTCTGTCTGGCCGTGGCCGGCTATGGGCTCACCGGGTTGATCAGCGGCGCTTGAAGGTGACGGGCAGGGTCTTCCGTGCGAAAAGAACCCACTCATGGGTTCAGCGAAGTACGACGAATTGATTTTGCAACTCGGAGACCTGGCGCGAGACCGGCTCGCCAACAGGGCCGGGGCTCCTCGCACCATGGACCGGGTCTTCAAAGCCGAAGACGTGGTGCTGGCTCGTCGCGAAGACGTGGCTGGGCTCGAAGCCGAAATGAATGAAGAAGACGCCGCATACCAAGACTTCGTCGCACAGCAAGAAGCCGAAGAGGGTGAGCAGCAAGAGATCGTGAAGAAGTGGAAACGCGCGGTCGAAGGCGTCGACGGGCGCAGCCGCGAGTTGCGCAAGAAGATCAGCACCCAAAAAGCTACGCTGCGCTACGAAAAATTGGCGCTCAAGGCCGCTGAAGAAAAGCACCGCGACTTCGAGCTCACCAATGCACATGAAGAAGAGCGCATTGCTGTCTCGGCGGGCATGCTGAAAAAGACCCGCTTGCAGATGATGCGCCGACAGCGCGACATCGAAGAGTTAGAGCACGAATTTCAAACGCTGCTTACGCCCAAGCCCGGGCAGGCTGGCGCGCAGGGCATTTTGGCGCACCGCCGGCTGCTCGAGATGGAAGATGAAGCCGAAGATCGCAAGGCCGAAAACAAAGAACGCATGGCCGAACTTGAAGCAGCCATCGTTGCCAAAGAAGAAGAGCTGCAGGCAGCCGAAGACTATTTAGATCAAGCCGTCTTCTTGTTGGGCGAAGAGTGCTACCAAAAGCGTCTGCCCGACCCCGAGCTGTCGGTGCTGTACCCCAAGCTTGATCGCCTCAAGTGAGCCAAGGGTTGGCATCGCTTCGGGTTTCTCAAGTGCGTCAAAACGCACCCAGCCTGGCTTGCTTGACATTTCGCGTGGTTGCGCGATACAGCCCGGCACTCAATTTCAACGGAGCTAAGCAAATATGTCAGTCGTTCTTCGTCTTGCCCGCGCGGGCGCCCGGAAGATGCCGTACTACCACGTGGTCGCCGCTGACTCCCGCAGCCCCCGTGACGGCAAGTTCATCGAAGCCATTGGCTCGTACGATCCCAACCAGGAGCCCGCCAAATTCGAAGTGAACGAAGAGCGCTGGGAGCACTGGATGAAGGTCGGCGCGCAGCCGAGTGAGACGGTGGCCGGCCTCAAGAAGCGCCTGAAGAAGATTGTCGCCAAGGCGTAACGCCTCCCCGTGGACAGTCTGATCGTCTACATCGCCCGCGCCCTGGTCGATAAGGCAGACGCGGTTGAAGTCAGAACCACTTCGGTTGATGGCGGCATGCTCTATGAGCTGAAAGTCGCGCCCGAAGATGTGGGCAAGGTGATCGGTCGCGATGGCCGCACCGTCAATGCGCTGCGTACGGTGGTGGCCGCGGCCGCTCTGAAAAAGGGCGAAAAGGCGCGCGTCGAAATTCTCGATGATCGCCGCAACGGTTCGACTGCGGTACCACCGCCGTCGCCTGCGTCAGTCGAGCCTTCTCCTCCATAAGAGCGTTGATTGGGAGGGCGGGGCGTGAGCGCGTTACTTCAATTCGGCTATGTGGCGAAGGTTCACGCGCTTGACGGCGAAGTCGTCGTCAAGACGTTCGACCCCACGTCAGAGGTGTTCAACGAAATCGAGCGGGTGTCGTTGCGCCTGCGTGACGGCGCCGAGCTCGAGTTGGGCGTCGATTCGGTTCGCGAAGGCACCAAAGGCACGTTGATTGTCGGGTTCGACGGCGTCGATGGCCGTGTGTCGGCGCAGCGGCTCGTTGGTGCCACGTTGTCGGCATTTCGTGAAGACCTGCCCGAGCTCAAAGAGGGCGAGTTTTTTCAAGGCGACTTGGTAGGGCTTGCTGCCTTCGATGAGCAAGGCCACGCGCTCGGCGAAGTGGCCGAAGTGTGGAACAGCGGCCCGGTGCCGAACCTGGTTATTCGCGGCCCCGACAAAAGTGAGTTGTGGGTGCCGTTCGCTGAAGAATTCGTGCTGGTGACTGACATCAAAGGGCGAAGGCTTTTGGTGCGGCCTCCTGAAATGACGTGAGAAGGCCGCATGGCGTTTCACTGCGAAATTCTGACGCTCTTTCCGGGAATGCTCGAAGGCTATGCCTCGCAAAGCATTTTGGGCAAAGCGCGCGATCGCGGGCACGTCACGTTGGTAACGACTGACATTCGTCAGTTTGCCCTCGACAAACACAACACCACCGACGACTCGCCTTACGGCGGTGGCGCGGGCATGGTGATGAAAGTTGAACCGCTGGTGATGGCAATTGAAGCAGCCAAACAGCGGCGGCCGGGTGCGAAAGTGGTGTTGATGAGCCCGCGAGGCGCTCCGTTCGTTCAGAGCACCGCCCATCGTTATGCACAGGCCGACGGGCTCGTTCTGGTGTGTGGCCGCTACGAAGGTGTCGATGAGCGGGTGCTGGCCAGTGTCGATGAGCAGCTGTCAGTAGGCGATTTCGTGCTCACTGGAGGCGAGCTCGCGGCACTCTGCGTGTATGACGCAGTGGCGCGTTTGGTGCCCGGGGTGCTTGGCAATGCCGACTCGTCAACTACCGAGAGCTTTGAGCACGGCACGTTAGAATTTCCCCAATACACCCGTCCGCCTGAGTTTCGCGGTGTGCCGGTGCCCGCGGTGTTGCAAGGTGGAGATCACGCGCGCATTGCCCGCTGGCGGCGCTGGCACTCACTTCGGCTTACGCAACAGCACCGGCCTGACTTGTTCGCCAAGCTCACGTTGAGCGCTGACGATCGTCAGCTGATCGCGCTCGATGAAACAAAGCTTTAGTCTACGGCAAACGCTTGAACGCATACGTGGTCGACGTTGAACGGCCGCGTGTGTCGGTTTTCTTGAGCAGCACCGTCAACGTCTCGCCTTGCCGCGTGTAGCTGAGCGAAGTCGTATCTCCGCCGCGCGCATCGACGAAGTCTGCCGAGCTGGCCGTGAACGTGTGCAAATAGAACGAGCGCAATTCGCCCTCTTGGCGGCGCAGGGCAGACAGGCCCGGCCCGAACGTGCGCAACCGCAGCGCCACTTCAGAACCGTCGCGCTCAATCACCATCAGCTCGTGAAAGACACCGTTGCCGTCTTTGGCGCGCCGGTAAACCCCGAGCAGGCTTTCGCCGCCGAAAGCCCAATGCTCTTCGATGCTCATGTTGTCGATGATGCCGCGCCACGAACCCGCCAGCCAACCCAGCTCACCGGGGTTGGCGGGCCGCCACTCCTGCTTCCAGTCAATCGGTCCTGCGCGAAAGCGGTGACCGAGCCGCGCCAGCACCAACTTCCAGTGCTTTTCAGAGACTTGAAAGCCCTCAGCCCAGTCAGCGCCTGACTTCCACCCGTCGGCACGCAGCTTGACGCGGGTGGCTCCCGGCTCGGGAAAGAAGTCGACTGTCACTTGCGTGGTGGCCTTGGCCTGACGCAGCGACGGAATCGAGGGAGGAAAGCCCCACGTGAAGCTCAGCTGGCGGCCGGGCTTTAACCCGGTGATGACGCAGCCTTCTGAGCCGCGGGTACCCAAAGCGCCTTCGGGCCGTAGATACAGCTCGTACGCGCCATCGATGTTGGGCACGATCTTCGCGTCGGGAGCAAAAAATGTCTTTGCGCCGTCACTGGTTGTCCACGCCTTCCATACCTCTGCCACCGAAGCCGGAACCACTGCTTCAACCTGCAGCGGCCGCACCGGGTCTGCCAGCAGAACAAGGGCCGCCAATGCTGACGCGATCATGAGGCGTCAAGAAAAGTCGAAGAATGCACACGACGCAAACTTATTGGTCGGTTGAATAGGTTGCCGCCAGGTCCTCGGGCACCCGATTGGCGGTGGCGATGCGGCGGTAAACGTCGACCGTTTTTCGCGCGGTGCGGAGCTTCGCTGCGTCTGTTTTGTCGACGGCGTACAAGCCGTAGCGCTGGCTCATGCCCTGGTTCCACTCGTAATTGTCGATCAGCGACCAATAATAAAAGCCACGCAGTTGCACGCCGTCTTTCACCGCCGCCTGCGCCCAAGCCGCGTGTTGCGTCACCCACCGGCTGCCCGTGCCGTCATCGTTCGGGTCTGAGACGCCGGTTTCGGTAATCACCAAAGGCAGGTGATAGCGCTCTTCTAAGTCAACCAGCACTTCGTACAAACCACGGGGGTACTCTTCCCACGGCACCAGCGTGAAGGGGTTGAAGTTCGAGTAGGCCGACAGCTCGGGGAAAGTCGCGTTGTCGGTGCCTTCGACGGTGATGCGCGTGTAGTAGTTGACGCCGAGGTAGTCCATGCGGCCTTCGAGGTCAGGCCGCGTTTGAGGGTTCTTCTTCAAGTCGGCGTCGAGTTGCCCGCGAATCACCGCGTCGAGAAACGCCGTAGTGTAAAGGTAGAAGACATTCTCGGCTGCTTTGCGGTCCAAAATGTTGTCGGGGTTTTTGGGCCGGGTCTGCGGTACCGCGTAAACGAGCCCCACTTCGGCTGCGGTGCCGTCATTATCGGCGTCGGCGATGTCGGCTTCTTTCACCGCGTCGTACATGCGAGCGTGCGCTTCGACCATCGCCACGAAGGCCTGCTTCGCCGCGGCGAATTGAAACCGCACCGCGGGAGGGTTCGCGCGATCAGCGCTGGGCAATAAATAGCCTGGCAACACCACGGCGAAGGGCTCGTTCAAAGTGGCCCAGGTGTCGACTTCGCCGCCGAATTCGCGTGCCACGAAGCCTGCGTATTTGGCGATTTCTCGCACCGCGCGCTCGCGATCGAGCCAACCGCGCCGGGTACACGTCGCCAAATTTTGGTGGCAACCCACCGCGTCGTGCAGCCACGAAGGCAGGGTGTAGTGGTTGAGCGTCACCAATGGCTTTAAGCCGTGTGCTTTCAAGCTCGCCAGCATCGCGTGGTAGTGCGCCAAGGCGTCGGCGTTGGCCACGGCGTACAACGCGTCGAAGCCTTCGATGCCGTCGGTCGCGGTGGGAAAAATGCGGCTCCACTCGAGGCTGAAGCGCACGCTGTTCAACCCCACTTCGGCCGAAGCGCGCGCGAAGTCGGCGTCGAAAAGCTCCCAGTGCCCAGGGCCTTGGCTCGGCGGGTCGCCGCTCATCACCTCAGAAAGATCAGTCGGCGTTGGGTGGGTGATGAAATCGTACCAGTCGGAGCCGCGATCTTCACACGTGGCCGCGGGCAGAGTGGGGCACCCCATGTCGACTTGAAAGCCAGAGATCGCCGCGCCCCAGGAAAAGCCGTGGGGAAAGCCTACGGGCTTGGGCTTTTCTCCGCACGCCAACAGCCACGCGGCGCATAGCGACCAAACGATAAGGCGAGTTGTCAAAGTCACACGAAGAGAGAGCTCAACGACTCGGCCCGGTGAATGCGGGTGATCGCCTCACCAAACAACCGCTCGGTGCCGACCACGCGAATTTTTTTGCAGGCCTGTGCTTCGGCCGAGAGCGGCACGGTGTCGGTGAACACCGCCTCTTCGAGCACCGACGCTTCAATGCGCGAAATGGCCGGGCCGCTTAAAATGGGGTGCACGCAGTAGGCGAAGACACGACGCGCGCCTTTGTCTTTTAAGGCCGCTGCGCCTTGCGCCAGCGTGCCCGCGGTGTCGACGATGTCATCGATGATCAACGCGTCTTTGCCTTTCACGTCGCCGATCAGGTTCATCACTTCAGAGGCGTTGGGGCGCGGCCGCCGTTTGTCGATGATGGCCAGCGACGTGTTGAGCCGCTTCGAATAAGCGCGCGCTCGCTCGACACCGCCGGCATCGGGCGAAACGATCACCACGTTTTCGGTCTCGGGAAATTTCACCCGAATGTCGTCGAGAAAAACGGGCGACGCGTACAAGTGATCAGTCGGTATGCTGAAGAAACCCTGAATTTGCCCCGCATGCATGTCCATCGAGATGACCCGGGTGAAGCCGGCGGTTTCCATCAAGTCGGCGACGAGCTTCGCGGTGATCGGCGTGCGCGCTGCCACTTTGCGGTCTTGGCGTGCATAGCCGTAATAGGGAATCACCGCGTTGATCGACGCCGCACTGGCGCGCTTTAGGGCGTCGGCGACGATCAACAATTCCATCAGGTGATCATTGACCGGCGGGCAGGTCGACTGCACCACGAAGATATCGTGGCCGCGCACGTTTTCTTTGATCTCGACGTTGATTTCGCCGTCTGAAAATCGGCCCAAGTGCGCTTGCGACACCGGCCGCTTCAAGTAGCCGCAGATGCGCTCGGTGAGACCTAAGTTCGAGGAACCGGCGAAAACTTTGAAATCGTGACTGGCGGGCATGGCGCGTGGTTAGAACACCGGCCCCGGGGTGGTCAATCTGCGTCTGAATAGCTTGAACCATCGCTCGCGCGCGCGGTGCTGCCAGGGTCGCCCGCGGTCGCTTTTTCGTACTGGCTCAAAATCGCACGCTCCATGCGGTCGCGCATTTCAGCATTGAGTGGGTGCGCGATGTCTTTATAGGTGCCGTCTTTTCTTTTCTTGGCAGGCATCGCTACAAACAGCCCCGACGTTCCGTTGATTACCTTCAAGTCACGCACCACGAAGCAGTGATCCAACGTAATCGTCACGTAGGCCCGCAGCTTTTCCTCGTCCACCAGAAATACTTTAACGTCCGTAATATCCATACTGGCGCCCCCCAAAACCAACCCTTATGACGCCGTACAATTGCCCCGTCTGCTGCGCGGAGGCAAGGACTGTTGCCGGAAAAAACCGCCGCGGTTTCGCAGAAGATAATAACCCGACTGGTTGACGAAAGAGAGTGTTTCAAGGCGTCGCTTGACTCTTAGGTAGTCGTCTGTATGTTGCGCGCGCTTAAAACGCTGTTTTCAAGGAGGAAGTTCCTATCATTCGCGATCAAAGAACGGACCGCCGTATTCGCGCACGTGAGGTCCGCGTTGTCGGAGCCGCGGGTGAGCAGTTGGGAGTTTTGAGCATCGATCAAGCCTTGGCCAAGGCCCAGGAATCTGGGCTCAACCTGGTTGAAATCAACCCGATGGCCAAGCCCCCGGTCTGCAAGATCATGGACTACGGGCGCTACAAGTATGAAGAAAAGAAGAAGGCCAACGACGCCAAGAAGAAGCAGCACCGCGTCGAAATCAAAGAATACAAGATGCGCCCCCGCACCGAAGATCACGACTACGACACCAAGCTTCGAGCGATTCGCGCGGCGATTGAAGAAGGCAACAAGGCCAAGGTCACCATCATGTTTCGTGGCCGCGAAATTACCCACCGCGAGCTGGGCACCAAGGTGCTCGACGATGTGACCACCGACGTGAAAGACATTGCGGTCATTGAAGTGCCGCCCAAGCTCGAAGGGCGCGCGATGTCGATGACCATTGGGCCGAACCCCAAGATCGCGCAGAAGGCGCGCGACGCGCATCGCGTGCACGTGCAAGAGATGGAAAAAGAGAAGGCCGACCGGCATCACCGCGATCACGACGACGCCGAGCACAAAGAAGGCCATAAAGAAGGGCGCAAGGCAGCATCGCCAAGTGCTCCGCGTGGGCCTGCCGCCAGCCTTTCTGCTCCACAGGTGGCGCCGAACACGCCTTCGGCCTAAAGCCTTAAGGAAACCGCGCAGTGGGTGCTTACCTGACTTCGGGATCCCGCCCAGGGACCTGACGATAGGCGTCGTGGACTGAGAGTGTGGTGCGAACCTGGTCCTTGTGCCTTTGAAGCTGTGCTGTGGCACGAGAAGGGAGGGCGGC
>JAIBBR010000038.1 GCA_019694575.1 Myxococcaceae bacterium | reverse complement strand
ACCGCTGACGTTGAACCACAACTCCGCTCTAAGGCATTGACCTTGGCTGAACCCAACCGCGGCGACACACGGGGCTGGCCGCGCCCGGCCAAGCCGTGAAGTGAGTGAAGCCATGCACACCTAATGTGCACTGTTTCACAAAGGTGCCTCAGCCTTAACCATCGGCCCCGTTTCGGTGCCGCCTTGCGCGCGTGCAGTCACCGTTCAGCAAGCAGCAATTTCAGCTCTTGAATGCGCCGGGTAATTTGTTCGCGTTCCATCTGCGCGAAATTGTCGGGCAATAGCGCTTTGCTGGTGCATTCCTGCACGGCCACCAGGTTCTGCAGCTCGATTTCGAGCGGGTACGTGGGCGGCATGAAGTCTTTGAGCACCGCCGTCACGTCGTCAGCGGTGGCCTGCTCGCGCCCTTCAGCCACGGCGCGAAATTTCGCCCGCACCAGCACCGCTTCGATGTCGGCCCCGCTGTAAGGGTGCCCTTTCGACAGCGCAGAGAATGACGGCACCTCAACCGACACCTTGGTCTTCTTCTGCATCGCCTTGAAGAGCTCATCGCGGTCGGCGTCGGTCTGCGGGTAGAACAGCGCCAAGTGCTCTTCGGCGCGCCCTTGCCGCTTCAAGTCGATGGGCAACAAGTCAGGCCGACAGGTAAGTAAAAACCAAATGATTTTCCCACGGTACGCGGTGTCGCCCATGAACGACGCGATTGAGGCGAAGACGCGGCTCGACGTGCCTGAGTCTCCCGACGAATCGCGGTTGCCCAAAAAAGCGTCGGCTTCGTCAATCATCACCGCCACCGGCCACAGCGCCTTGAGCAAATTGAAAATCTTCTCGAGGTTGGCCTCGGTGACGCCCTGCCACTGGCTGCGAAAGTTCAAGAACTTCACGCAAGGCACGCCAATATCGCCCGCGAAGCAGGTGACCATGAAAGTCTTGCCGGTGCCCACTGGGCCCGAGAGCAAATAGCCCATCGGCATCACTTCGATTTTGCCCTGCTTCAGCGCGGCAGACGCTTGCCGCAGCATCACCTTGGCCTTGGCGTGGCCCGACACCGCGTCGAGCGTGTGTTGGGGCTCGATGAACTCCAACAAGCCGTGGCATTCGGCCTGAATGATTTCTTTTTTCTTCTCTTTGAGCACGTCGGGCGTGATGCGTACGCCGGCCTCCATCGCCTCGGTGAGCAGGCGGTCTAGGTTGATGCGCGACAAACCCGCCGTCATTTTCGCGAGCGGCGCCGCGGGCACGTCAGAAATGGCCTGCAGCCGCTTACCGTCGAGCTTGCCCTTGATGAAGTCGTGCCGTTCTTCTTCGCCCGGCAGCGCAATTTCGATGTTCGCCACATAGGGGTTGCGCGAAATGCGCGGAGAGATTTCGGCCAAGTTCTCGACGATGAGCACAATCGACAAGTCACCCGAGAGAAACTGAGGGTCACTCGCCCATTTAATCAGCGTGGCGAGCACGAAGCGGTCTTCGGCAGACAAATGCGACAAGTCTCCGGCCGGCGTGAGCGTCTCGGCGAAGTCGATAATCAGCGCCAGGCTCTTGCCGTCAGACAAGCGCATGCGCATGTAGTTCTCGAGCACTTGCAGCGCACGGCCCGGGTCGCGCGGCATCACCTTGGCGTAATCGGTGCCGAACAGCGTGTCGTAGCTCTGCAGCACACGTTGAAAATCAGTCTGCGTCTCGCTGACCGCGGCGCGAATGCCCGAGGAGCGATCGTAAAAGAGAACATGGTCGCGGCCACCAAAGAGCTCATCAGCGAGAAACGTCTTCAACGGGCCAAACGCCGGCGCATCACCCTGCGAAGAAAGCGGCTGCAAGTCTCTTACCGCGCCGTAGAGCAAAAAAGTGCTGACGGTGCGGGTGTAATATTTCTGCGCCAACTTCTGAGCCCACGCCGGCATGCCCGACAGCGGGTCGCTCTTGCTTCGCTTTTCCTTCGCCATTTTTTCCCTCGTGAAGCGCTACGGCTTCTTCACCAGCTTCGACTTCAGCTGGGTGTATTCATTGCCCGGTTTGACCTCTACGGTTTCGAGCAGCGTTTCATAACCGTCAGCCACCACCATGACCGTGACTTTTCCCGAAGGCTCTTTGCGCAGCAGCGGCCAGGCGGCGACTTGCAGCTCTTCGCCGTTGATATTGATGCGCACATTTTTCGCCGCTTCGAGAGGCAAGTCGATGAGCAACAACCCGTTGGGTGGCCCGCTGAAGAGCCACACACCCAAGAGCAACGCCGAGAGCAAGCCGCCAAACGCGCTCAGCCACAGCGACGGGTTCTGCTTGAGTATCGCGGGCAGGCTGAACTTGTCGGTCTGGTGAACAACCGGGCCTTCGAGCGACATGGTTCGGCTGCCAAGAACCCCAGGCGCGGGGCCTGTCACCCCTGCAGTCAGAGGCGAGATGACAGGAGGGGCGGGTTTGAGCACCGCCGAAATCGAAGGCCGTTCATCGAGCAGCGGGCCCTGGGTGGCAGTGGCTTCGTCGTCGAACGAAGCGTCATTCAGGCCCGAGCGCACCGCGGCCGCCAATGTCTGCGGTGGCGGAGGCAACGGCGCAGTGGGCCGTGTCAGGGCGTCGTGGTCTTCAAGCACGTGAGTGCGGTTGTCGTCTGAGCTGCCCGCGCTGGGCGATATTTCAGGCGAAGGGGCTGACGGCCAGGGCGCGACCATGGCCACGGTGCCTTCATCGCTGGCAGTGCCGGGGGTTTCCCCACCGGGCGGGGGTGCACTGGGTCGCGGCATCGAAGTCACCTCGGCGTAGTCACGCAAACGTTGTTTTTCTTTCTCGTAGTCTTCAGCGAACGCAGAGCGCATGAACTGCGCCATGTCTTTGCGGCCAAACACGTTCTCGGGAGTGACGACGAAGCGCTGCAGCTCGTCGGCCAATTCTCCAGCCGAGTTGAAGCGGTTGGCGGGGTCTTTAGAGAGCGCCTTCATCACGATGTGCTCGAGCGTTTCGTGAATTTTTCGGTTGAACGTCGAAGGCGGCAATACGTCGACGTTGCGCACCCGCTCGAGCACCGAAAAATCATTCTCGCCCTGAAACGCGCGCTCGCCAGTGAGCAGCTCGTACAGGCAAATGCCGATGCCAAAAATATCGGAGCGCCGGTCGAGCGATAGCCCACTCACCTGCTCAGGGCTCATGTAGCCGAATTTGCCCTTCAAAATGCCCGCCTTGGTCTTGGTGACCTTGCCCGCGGCCTTGGCAATGCCGAAGTCGATGACTTTGATTTCGCCGTCGAAGCTGACGAAGAGGTTCTGCGGTGAAACGTCGCGGTGCACGATGTTCAAATCGCGCCCCAAGTTGTCTTTCTTGCGGTGCGCGTAGTCGAGCCCTTCGCAGCACTTGGCAATGGCGTAGCAAACGAGCGGTATCGGCGGCAGCTCACCCCGTTTTCGGGCGCGGTCAAACACCGAGCGCAAGTCGCGGCCCGAGAGGTACTCCATTGAAATGAAATACGAGTTGCCCACATGCGAGAGCTCGTAAATTTGCCCGATGTTGGCGTGGTTCAGCTGCACCGTGATTTTCGCTTCATCGATGAACATGGTGATGAAGTCTTCATCTTCGGCAATGCTTGGCAAAATGCGCTTGACGGCGACGATGCGCTCGAAGCCGCCCGCGCCGAAAGTCTTCGCGCGCCACACCTCGGCCATGCCCCCAATGTTGATGCGGTCAAGGAGCAGATAGTTGCCGAATGGTATGGGCTGCTTTTTAAGAGCGCTGCTCACCTAACGGTTCCCGCCAGTTCTGCGAATGAAAAGGCAGCGTAGGGACACGGCTCTTGAAGCGTCAATGAAAGGTGCAGGGCGTTTTGTACCCGTTAACCCGCCAACGCCGCCGCCGGGTCAATGCGTGCCGCCTGCCGGCCTGGGCCCCAGGCACCCAAGAACGCCGCCACCGTACCGAGCAACACACCCGCGCCCCACAGCCACGCTGGCCAGTCGAAGAATGTCTCGGGCTTGAAGGGAAACGGAGGCAACGCACGGGTCACCCAGATGTCGATGCCCACCGCCGCGCCAATGGCGAGCATGGTGCCGACAACGCCTCCTACCAGCCCAAGCGCAGCGGCTTCACCCAGCACCCAGTTGCGAATGTCTGCCTGGCTCGCGCCCACCGCGCGCATGATGCCAATGTCGCGCGCCCGGGCCCGCACCGCAAAAGCCAGCGCGTGGGCAATGTTCACCGCCGCCAGCAGGCAAATCAAACCCGAGAGCAGCGCCATTGCCGCGGTAATCAGCACCACCACCGCCGCGGCGTTCTGCGCCAGTTGCTGCTCTTCGTCATCAACCTGCAGGCCAAGCCCTTTCACCGCGCTCACGATGCCCGGCACGTCGCCTGGTGACGCTGCGAGCAACGTCACCGCGGTAAACGTTTCAGCATCGACACCCGACGCGCGGTTAATGCGCTTCGCCGTCTCGAGTGGAATCGTCACTCCGGCGAGCAAGCCGCGCTGAGAGACACCGACGAGCTGCAGCTGGCTGGCGGTGACCGTACCACCGGGGCTGGAGGTGACGAACGAGCGGTTGAATTCGACGGGAATCATCAACCCGGTCACCAGCTGCGGCGTGAGGTTGGGCAACCCGCGCGCCGGCGCGAACGACTTGTTGTAAATTTCGAGCAGTCGAGACGCCGCCACCGCGGGTATGGGCTGCGACGGGCCAGGGTCTTTGAAATCGCCCAGCAACAAATCGCCCTTTACCAATGCCGGGTCTACCCCGACCGCGAGCACTTCTAACCCCATGCGCAATGGGCGGCCGAAGAAATCACCGTCGTAGCGGCTCACCGCGGGTACCCGTACATTCATTTTGCGAAACGCCTGCGCCACGCCCGGCAATTCGCTCAGGCGCTTCACCGTGGTTTCATCGATGGTGCCACCGCCGAGCAAGCCGCCCAGCGCCAACTTGGGAGGCACCACTTCGACCAACCGCGCATCGACGGGAAAAACCTTCTCGCGCAACAACTTGCCGATGCCCAAGCCCAGGCCGACGAAAAACACCAGCGAGGCCACGCCGACGGTAATGCCGAAGGCAGAAGAAACCGCGAAGCGTTTGTCACGGGCCAACGACAATTTCACCAGCGCGGCCCATTCAGACGCTCTCATGAAAGCTTGCCCTTCGAGAGCGTGAGCACACGGGTCGCCGCGTCGCGCAGGCGCTCTTCGTGCGTCACCGCTAAAATCGTCAACCCTTCACGGTTGAGCGAACGAAACACGTCAATCACCGCGTCGCCGGTGGCGGCATCTAAATTGCCCGTTGGCTCGTCGCACAACAGCACTTTCGGCGCGGTGAAAAGCGCGCGCGCAATCGCCACCCGTTGACGTTCTCCTCCCGACAGCTGCGAAGGCTTGCGGTCTTTCTTGTCGGCCAGCCCCACTCTCTGCAACGCGGCCAACGTGCCTTGCGTACGGTTCACTGGCGCGGCGCTAAAGAACGCCGGGAGCGCCACATTGTCGGCCACGGTCAACGTGGGCATCAGATGAAACGACTGAAAAACGAACGCCACCTGCTGGTTACGAAAACGAGAGAGCGCTGCATCGTTCATTCCCGTCAGTCGTTGACCGGCCACCGTCACCTCGCCTTGGTACTGCGCGTCGAGGCCCCCCACCACGTGCAGCAACGTCGACTTACCGCTGCCTGAACGGCCCACCACCGCCACGAATTCTCCCGCTTGCACCAAAAGGTCTACCGCGTCGAGCACGCGCAACGCGCCGCCTTCGCCGTCAGAATAGCTGCGCGATACGCCGCGCGCTTCAATCACTTCGGCGTCTCCGCGGGTACGAAGGTGAGCCTCATTTGGCTCTGCACCGCGCCGTCTTTGCCGTCGAAGGTGAGCTGCAAGGCCCCCAAGTCAGAAATGGCATTCAACCAGCGCTCAGTGGCCTGGCGAATGCGAAACCCGCCAATGCCCCAGGCGTCGTCGGGCAGCTCGCGAATGCGGGTGGTGAGTTTTTTGATGTCGAGCACCATGGCTACGCCGCGCTCTTCAAAAAGTTTCTGCGTCGCGGCATCGAGTGATTCACCCGCCGGTTTGGAACCGTCGAGCAATGCTTCCAAGCGCGCCACGGGAGAGCCAAAATAAAACTGCTGCTCACGCGCCGCGAAATGCACACCTTCGCCTTGGCCATACGTCGTGAAGTAAAAGGGCTTGCCCGCACGCTCGCGCTTCACAATTTGCGCGCCAAGCTGGGGCCCCATTGACGCCACTTTTTCGAGCGTGGCTTGCAGCGCCGCCGCGTCGTTGGCCTGGGCCGCGCCACTTAAGTGCACATAGTTGAACGGGTTGGTTTGCCGCACATCGAGACTGGGCATGCCGTCAGCCAGCTTGGGCTTGGGCGCCAGCGAGAACGCCAGCCAAAAGCCAGGAGCGGCGTTGCCCAAAATCTCTTTCTTGAAGTCCAACCCACCTTGGGCAAGCGCGGCCATGAAGCGCGGGCCAAACAGCACTTCGCTGACCGACGACAGGCCATTCACGTCGCCTGCGAGCGAAGCGACAAAGAATGCATCGCGGGGAATCGAAGCGGTGGCCTTAGGCGACGCCTTGCGCGTCAACACCCCGAGCAGCGACGCGTCGCCCAGCCAAGTCGCGTCAGACGCCAGCGCCAGCCCCTTGCCCGTGAGAGAAAGGCCCACTGCCGCGTGCGAAAACGGCGTCATCTGTCGCCACAATGCCGGCTGGGGCACGTACACCACTACTTGCTGGCCTTGGGGCAAACGCTTCATCGACGCGGTGTAAGACGCGTCACCGTCGAGTGCTTCTTCTTTCGTCAGCTTCGAGAGCGCCAGCACCCGCGTGCTCTCGGCGTCAGCGGCAACGTACGCATAGCCGTCGTGAAACAGCAGCTGTAGCTGCGCTGGCCCACCGTGAAAACCAAACGTGTGCAGTGTGTTTCCTTCGAGTTTTTTCTCTTCGTGCTTCTCGGTACGCAGCCGGGTAATCGCCACTTTGCGAACAAAAGCGTACAGCTTCTGCTCGTCTTTCACCGCGAGCACCGCGACAGGCGATTGATCAGCCAGCACCGCCGCCGCCACACCGCGCTGGGCGTCGATGCCGGCTTCTTCAACCGCCTTGGGGTCACGAATGTCGACGCCCAATTCAGCCACCAGCGCATCGCCCCACGCCTTGCCGTCATTGAAGCCCCGCAGTTGCGCCACGAAGCCTGCCGCCTTCAGCCCCTCGAGAACCTTCACTCCCTCACCGAGCGCAGTGAGGTCAGACACCATCACCGCGGCACGCACGGTCTTCGGCAACCGCTGCGCAATGCCTTTACCCGTCACCTTCGAGGTGGGCGCACACTTGTCACACGCCACCGCCCACACCATTAGCGTCAGCGCCGCGGTCAGCGCACCCCATCGTTTCGTCATCTCACCCTCTGTGGCGCAGGCCTTGGTCCCAATGTGGCGTCATCGAACTCGAGAAACTTTTCCATCTCGCGCACGGTCTCTTCAGTCGCTTCGACACCGGCGGTCAACAACTCGAGCTGACGTTCCACCCCTTCGGGGCTGCGAATGGCAATCGACTGCTCATGGGCCAGCCGCATCATGTCTTCGATGGTGGCGAGCTGGTGGCTCACCACTTCACGGCTCTCGGCGGCTTGGGCAAACCGCTCATGGCGTTTGCGCAAAATATCGAGCCGCTTGCTCTTCACGTCGCGCAGCCGCTCACTGGTTTCAGCGCTGAGCTCTTTTTCAACCGCTTGCACTTCAGCTTCGACCGTCTTGTGGTCTGCCGAATTCAAGTACTTGCGGTAGCTGTTCAAGGTGGTCAACAGGCGCACGAATGACGTGAGCAGCGCGTCGAGTCGGTGCTCTGACGAGGCCATCATCACCTTGCCGCCAGGCAGCCGCTCATAGTTTTTCAAAATGCGCCCCTTGAGCTCGGCCAGCGACTGGTAATGCTGCCGCTGCGAGGGCGCGAGGTCGGCGAGCAACACCTGCAGCTCTTCAGGCGACGCAATGTCGGCGAACGAATGCGCATGAAAGTTGGCTCGCACCGCGCGGCGAAACGACGGCACCACCGAAAGCACCACCAAGTACAGCGCGCTCGCCCCAGCCGAAGCGAAGAGCGGCGTCCATTCGCCCAAGCTCCATGACGCCACCCCACCCGCGGCCAGCGCGAACCAATGCGCGGGCATCATCAGTGCGGCCTTCAAATAACTGGGAGCTTGGGGAGACACGTTTCTCGTTTTAACGACTAACCAGGGGTGGAACGAACTGCACGTGAAGCGTATTTCGCGATTAGCCGACCGCGGCGGCGAAGTCGATGAACCCCTTCATCCACAGCACGTTCACGGCAATGGCTTTTTCTTGGGGCGTGGCAGTCGACGTTTCAAGCACCGCGGTGAACGGGGTGCCACGGCGAAAAAAGTAATCAGTGATACTGCCGTCGTGATGCACGAGCAACCCGTCAGCATCGGTCACGTGCTCATCATGCACGGTCACATGCCTGCCTACCTGCACAAGGCTGTCACCCCGTTCGAGCAGTCTGACGTAAGGAGCGCGTTCACCAAAGTAGTACGCATAGTGGCAGGGCATTCCAATCCACGCGTCTTGGTGCAGGTCTAACGCGGCCGCAGGCGTGGGCCCCGCGGCGATATCGGCACGCAAGGCGCGCGTTTCTTTGGGGCCTCCCTCGTACAGAAACCAGCGGTGAATCGCCTGGCCCACTTCGACTTCTTCCACCACGTGGCCCGGCGTCACTTCGTAGCGAATGAAGTCGTTGTTGGGGTGCTCGCCACTTTCGTTGTAGCGGTGCCCCGCTTCGAACCCAGAAGGGTTCACGCAAGGGTAAATGACCAGCCCCACATTTTGGGCCTGCGCGTGGGCGAGCACTTCACCCAACCCGCTCAACACGCTCAACGGGCCCGCCGGTTCTTCTCCGTGAAAGCCCGCGGTGATGAGACACAGACCTTTGCCCGGGTGGGTGAGACGCACCAGGGGGTAAGGCTGCCCGTTTTCTTCGACCACCGCGTACTCGGTGACTTCGAAGCCGTGTGCAGCCTGCTTCAAACGCTCGAGGTATTCGGCGTACCTCATGCGTAAAGACTACGTCACTCTGAAGGGCCGGTGTAGACGTTAAACCCTCTTTAAGGGTGTTGCAGCGGCTCTTGTCACGTGCGAAGGCAAAGCCCGCCCGGGCCCGCTCCCACGATGGTGACGGCGTCAGCCATGACGGCCAAAGTGTTATTTCACTTCGACTTTCTTGCCCAACGTCTTCTCGCCGCCACCAGCCACGTCTGCCACCGGCGCGGGGCTCGAAATGCCCATTTCCATCTTGAACTGCTTCACCAATTCGAGGCCCTGAATTTTTTCAGCCTCTTCTTCAATTTGCACCGCTTGGTGGTCTACCGATTCGAGCGCCATGTTCATACGCGCTTCGTTGACAGCGGTCTGCTCTTCTACTTTGCGAATCATCTCGTCGTGGGTCGCGTCGATACCCGCCACTTCGAACGATTCCATCGCGTCGGCCACCTTGGCCTGCCATTTCGCGCGGCGGGCGTCGCGAATGGCATTCATCGCTTCGGCGGTCTTCTTGTCTTTCTCACGCATGAACGCCTTTTTCACGTTCAGCGCTTTGTCGTACGCGAGCTTGGCGGTGGTGAGCTGCCCTTCGTTTCGGGCGAGGGCGCCTTTTTCCATTTGCAATCGCGTTGCGAACTGCGCGGCCAAGTCATCGCGGCCGGCTTGAATCGCGGCCTTCACTTTGGCGGTCAAGTCATTGACCTCGCTCTTGTACTTGGCGTTCTCTTTTTCGAGCAGCGTCATGTTGGCGCGAACCATGGCAATCGACTCGTTCATCTTGGGAACTTGGTCATTCATGTCGCGAATGTTCTGTTCCAAAATGAGCTCAGGGTCTTCGATAGAGCTGACGAAAAACCCGGCGAAACTGCGCATCGCCCGCCTGAACCGTTCCCACATGTTTGACCTGCTCGCTTTCTACCTGCGCTGACAACGTTAAAAGTTCGACACCTTAGGTGTTGCAGTTTGTTTCAGAACGGGCCGCGATTCTAAGAAAAACGAATAGTTGTAAGCCCTCTTGAAAACACTGCTTCTACTCACCCAGTACGCCTGCCATAGGCAGCTTATTTCAGCGTTGCCTCAAGGTGCGCAAGGCCTCGCCGAAGCCCGAAGCCCCGGTCAGTCGCAATGACTCATGGGCAAAAACCTTGCTCAATACGCGCATCGCCAGCACCGCGAGCACCGCGACAGAGGCGATACAAATCGCCACATCGAGTGGCCGCGCGGTGTTGAGCACCACGGCCTTGATGAGCAGCGCCACGTTGACCAGAGGAATGGCGGCGGTGGTGGTGTTCAATTCTACCCCCGGCATCAACGCCACGATGCCCGGCAGCGAAGCCAGGGTGGAAACTGGCGTCAACATGCTCTGCGCTTCTTTGAAGCTCTTGGCGAGTGACGCAACGCCCATCGACACCGCACTGACCGCGAACGCCGCGGGAATGAGACAAGCGAACATCACGCCCATTTGTGCCGCGGTGAAAGTGAGCTTCGCGCTCACGCTGGCGTCAAGCCGAAAGCCAATGCCGAAAGTCAGCCCCATGACCGCGATGTTGGCCAACGCCGCGGCGCTGCTCACCACCACCACGGTGAAGTACTTGGCGAACATCACGGTTTGAGGGTTCACCGGAGCGACGAGCAGCGTCTCTAAAGTGCCCCGTTCGCGCTCGCCGGCAATGACGTCGATGGCTGGGTACAGCGAGCCCATGAAGAGCATGAGCACCAAAACAAGTGGCAGCAGCCGCGACGCGATGAAAGGCCCCAGGTCTTCTTGAAAGTCGACGTCGAGCGCTTCGGTCTTGAGCGGCTCGGCAAAATCGCGCGGCAGCTCCGCCTTCGCCAACCGCGTCTTGAGCGCCTTTTCCTCGAGCGTCTTCAGTACCCGGCGCACGCGCTCCAGCCCTTCGAGAGAGGCATCGAAACGTTTGGTGTAGCGCACCGTTACCAGGGCTTGCCCGCCCTGAGTGCTTACCTGCGCCGCACCCTGGGGAGCCTCCACCACGGCTGCCACTTTGCGTTCACGCAAACGCTGTACGGCTTGCGCCCCGTCAAGGCGCGCATAAGTGGTGAACGGCGGCACCGGTTCAGTTTCGAGCAAGGCGCGCGCGTCGTCGCTCGTCACCGCCACCACGAGTGGCTCTCGCTCGAGGCGACTTTTGCCCAGGCTCATCGCCACACCGATGACCGTCATCAACAGCGGGTAAAGCAAAATCGGCACCACAATCATCACCAGCAACGTTTTTTTGTCGCGCAGTGCGTCGGTGAGCTCCTTCTTGAGCAAAATGCCGAAGGCGTCGTTCATGTGCCGCCCTTCGCGTAATGCAGAAAGCTCGCCGTCAACGAGCGTTGGCCGCTCTTCAAAAGCAACTCTTGTGCGCTGCCTTCGGCCACCAATTGCCCTTGCCGCATGAAGAGAATGCGGGTGCAAAGAAATTCGGCTTCGTCCATGCGGTGGGTGGAAAACACCACCGCTTTGCCTTGCCGCGCCGCTTGGGTCACCAGCTCCAAAATCACCGACGAGGCCACCGGGTCTAAGTTCGCGGTCGGCTCGTCGAGCACATACACCGAAGGCTCGTGCACGATGGCGCGGGCGATAGAAACACGTTGCCGCTGCCCTTGCGACAGCGTGCCGCAACGGCGGTCAATGAAGTCAGTCAAGTCCAACGTGTGGGCCAAGCTTTTGACCCGCTCGCTCAATTTCTTTTTGTCCATGCCCGCCAGCCGGCCGAAGGTGGTGAGCATTTCGCGCGGTGTGAGCCGCTCATACAAGCCCGTCGACGCGGTGAGAAAACCCAGCGCACGCCGAGCGTGAAGCGGCGCTTTCACCACGTCATGGCCACCGATAGCAGCAAAACCGGCGGTGGGAGCAAGTAACCCCGCGAGCACCCGCAGGGTGGTGGTTTTACCCGCGCCGTTGGCTCCGAGCAGACCCACGACTTCACCCGGTTGCACCGCAAAGCTGACGCCGTCGACCGCGCGCAACGAGCCAAAGTGTTTGCTCAACCCCTCGACGCGAATCATCGTCAGCAGCTGTATAGACCGAAGTCGGTGAACGAGCGGTGCCGCGCTTGCAATGCCAGGGCGATTTTAGTTAGCGACCCACCGTGGCCGACACCTTGGCTCCCCGTGCTAAAGTGACTGCCCAGCGTCAGGCCCATTTTTCTTAAGGACGCACAAGCAACTTAAGCCCCATCGGGCCGTAGCCCCAGGCCACCCCGGGAATACCGTCGCGCTCGATGACAAAGCTCATCGCGTAGTCACCTGGAGGAATGCGCATTCGGTAATTGCGAAGGCCTCCCGAAAAACCCCAGGTAAATTCGGAGCGGTCACCCACGCGCTCGAGCTTGAGCCCCACTTCGTCGGCGCCCGGCAGCGTGTCTTGCACCACTTCGCGGTCGACCCGCAGCGGGCCCGCCACCAGCTGCGTGCGGTAGTCGACGTCAGCGACCTGACTGCCCGTCAAGTCGAGCGCGCTCATCACCAACTGCTGGCCCGACGCGTACTCAGGGTAGGTGCTCGAATCGATGGCGAAGTACACGTCGTAAAACCCCTTGGGCACACGCGCGAAGTACGAGCCGTCTTCGGCGCAACGCAGCTTGCGAGTGTATTGACCCGTGGTCGAACCGCGAAAGGTCAACGTACCCGCCAATTCACCCGGCGGCGGTGGTTTGCCGTCAATCAGCACCTTGCCCGACACCCGCGACGTCTCGACGTTGATGCCGCGCGTGAGGTTGTGGTCCATCACCAAGTATTTATCGAATTGGTACCAGCCTTCGACCAAGCCGTCGGCAAGATGGTCATCGACGCGCAACGCGGTGAAATAGTTGCCCCGAAAAACACGCAGCGAGAAACCGGCGCTCACCATCGGCACATCGAAATACAACAGCGACCACGGCTCGCTCGCATCGCCGAATGAGTACATGTACAGCGTCCAGTTGTAGCCGGGCTGCGGTGTCACCAACACGCCGTCGACTGAAAGCGCGCCTTCCCACACATAGGTACCGAGCTCCACGTTGAAGGTGGCGTTCTGGTTCAGGTCGATTTCTGTCGAGAGCTGCTTGTTGTAAATCTGCGAAGGCAGGTGCAAGTCGGGCACCGACTCGAGCCGCAGCTTCACCGCGTACTTGTTCTTCGGCACCAGCGCGTGAAAGCCCGGCAGCCCACCCTCGTGGTAGGTGCGTACCGTCACGTCTGAAGCGCCCGCGGTGAAAAACTCGAGCGAATAGTCACTGCCCGGTTTGCGATTTTGCAAGGGCTGCCCGTCAACCCGAATTTCACCTTCGAGCTCGCTGGCCGGCAAGTCGATGTCTAACGTCAACGGGGCGCTCAGCTCCACCGAAAGGTTGATGGGGTAATTGAGCAGTTGCGTGCCTGCCAAGGCGTCTGGCGGAGACGACAAGTACACACTGAACACACCTTCGAGCAGGCTGACCGAGTACGCGCCGGCATTGCTCGCCGTTGAAACCGTTTGCGCAGGCGGCAAGCCCACCGCCGACAACGTCACGTCGGGAGGAAACGTCACGCTCTTGAACGGCAACCCCGAAAAAAAGACGCCGCCACGAATGGGCCACGAGCGCACGCCCAAGTCGCGCTGCGCGGCCTTGGTCAAATCGATGACGCCGAATTCTTCAGGGCCCTCATGGTTGGGGAAAATGCCCGACGGGTGGTACTTGAGCGAGTCGTAGCGGTGCCGCATGACCCGCACGTCGAAGCGGCCGAATGCGTCAGGCAGGCGCTCTGCTTCGCTTTCGGCCGACCCCGAGCTGAACTGCAAATTCACCATGCCCACCGCTGGAGCCCCGTTGAGCTGCGCATTCACGTCGAGCTTGTTAAGCACGATGCACAGGCCCAAGTTGACGTCGGGCACCCCCGGAGCTTCGCCTCCGTCTATGTCGGGCAGCCCGTAAAATTCGCCCGGGCATTCTTCAGCCACGAAGTTGTCGCGAAAGACGAGGCCGGCATCGAGCACCGGCATTTTCACGCCCGCGTCATGCACACCGGCGTCGGTATTCACCACCGTCGGCCCGCCAGCGTCAGGCGCGGGCGTGGGCAACGCGGTGCATGCACCACACCCCAGCCAAGCACACGCAAAGGCCGCCACCGACCAGTGCAGGCCTGCCCACGCGCGAGAAGAAGAGCCCGCCATCACAAAAATCACTGCACGCATTGTTAGAGGCAAATGCGCGTTGGAAGCAACTTAGGGACGAAAAGGCGGAAAGTCAGACACCCTGCGCTCCTTGCGCCGCCGCCACCACCTTCGCTTCATTGAGCGTGAGCACCTGCCGGTTTTTTAACACCCACCGGCCGTCAATCAGCACGTCGCGCACGTCACGCGATTGGCAGGCGTAAACCAGTTGCGACACCACGTCTTGCGGTGCCGGCGTCACGTGAGGCCCGCCCAGGTGCACGGTAATCAGGTCAGCCTTCTTGCCCGGCTCCAACGAGCCAATTTCTTTTTCTAACCCCAGGGCGCGGGCACCGTGCAAGGTGGCCATTTCCAACACCGACAGCGCGCTCATGGCCGTGGGCCCCGCCTTGGGCTTGTGAATCAAACTCGCCAGCCGCATTTCGACGAACATGTCCAAGTTGTTGTTGCACGGAGCGCCGTCAGCTCCCAACGCGCAGGGAATGCCTTCGTCGAGCAGCTCGGGAATGTTGGCGAAACCCGAAGCCAACTTCAAATTGGCGCTCGGGCAATGGCACACCACGGTGCCTGAGTCTTTGAGCAGCTTCTGCTCTTGCGCGGTGAGCCACACGCAATGCGCCAGCGTCGTCTGGGGCCCAAGCAAACCGAGCGAATGAAAATAAGCGACATTGTCCATGCCGGTTTTTTCGCGCACCACTTGGCACTCGGTGGCGTTCTCACTGGCATGGGTGTGAATGCGCACGCCCTTCTCTTTCGCCAAGGCCACCACGCCCCGTAAAAGCGCTTCGGAGCAAGACAACACGAAGCGCGGCGCCAGCGCGTAACGCAGCCGGCCTGCACTGCTGCCGTGCCACGCGTCGATGAGGCGCCGGCATTCAGCGAGCGATGATTCGGCTGTCTCACGCAACGCGCTGGGCACGCCTTGCCCCGCGTCCATCATCGCTTTGCCACCGGTGAGCCGAAAACCGCAGTCACGCGCCGAAGCGAAGACGGCGTCGTAGTGACGCACCGTACCCATGTCGAGCGCGGCGGTAGCACCCGAGCGAATCAGCTCTAAGAAGGTCAAGTCAGCAGAGGCCCGCAGCGATGCGTGCGAATGCGCCGCTTCGAAAGGCCAAATGCGCTCGCGCAACCAGTCGAGCAACGCGAGCCCGTCGGCGTGGTTGCGGCACAGCGTTTGGCACGCGTGCAGGTGGCCATGAATCAGCCCGGGCAGCACCGCGTGGCCGCGCGCGTCGAGCACTTCGTACAGCCCCTTGGGCCGAGGAGCCCGTGGACCGACATAGACGAGGGTGTCGTCTTCAATGAGCACTTGGGCGTCGCGAAAGACGTCGCGGCGAGCGTTCATCGTCACCACCGTGGCGCCCGTGATGAGCAGTTTCATCGTGGCCGCCTTCTACCATTCACGCGCCAAGGCGCATTTTTGAAATGGCCTTATCTTGCGTGCGTACCCCTGCCTACCTTGAAAAACTGCCGTTTCCTTTGGCGACCGTCGAGCACCCCCAAACGCCTGCTATGCTGCGCCCCACCAAGACGTTGGGCCGATAAAGGGCAAACCGGAGTCTTCGTGTCTACACCACACCGTTTCTTGTCTGGCGCGTTACTCGGAGCGCTCTGGGCGTTGGGTTGCAGTGGGGCTCCCGCGGCTGACGGCGGCCACTACGCCACCACCTTGCCCGACGGCGGCACGGCCACTTGGTACCGCGACGTGCTGCCCGTCGCCAACCTGCACTGCAAGGGCTGTCACACCGCAGGAGGCATTGGCCCCTTCGCCCTCGACGATTACGACACCGCGAAAACCTGGGCCGGCCCCATGGCGGCGGCCGTGGCGGCCAAGCGCATGCCTCCGTGGATGCCATCTGACACGTGCGGCCCCCAGTTCAAAGAATCGCGTCGGTTGGACCAGGCGAGCATCGATGTGTTTACCGCGTGGAACGCGGCGGGCGCTCCGGCCGGTCACCCTGAAGACGCGCCTTTAAGCGAGCCGATTTTGCGCTCGCTCGAATGGGTCGACCAAGAGCTGACCTACAGCGTGGCGTACACTCCGCGCGCTGACTTGACCGACGACTACCACTGCTTTGCCATCGACCCGGGGCTGGCCACTGCCCAAGACGTCATCGGTTACGAAGTGGTGCCCGGCGTGCGCGCGCAGGTTCACCACGTGCTGGTGTACGCAGTCGACGCCGCGGCGGCCAAAGCGGCAGATGACAAAGAGCCTGGCGAAGGGTGGACCTGCTTCGGAGGCCCGGGCACCGAAGGCGACATGAACCTCATCGGAGGTTGGGCGCCCGGCAGTCCGGCCATTACCTACCCCTCGGGCACCGGCATCAAGCTCGAGGCGGGCAAGGTGTTGGCAATGCAGATTCATTACAACACGGCCGCCGCGCGCGAGCCCGATGTCACCAAGTTGAAGTTGCAGTTCGCCCGCAGGCCCGTCACCACCGCGTATTTGGTGCCGCTTGCCGACGCGAGCTTCTTGGTGCCTCCCAATGCCATGGGGTTCACCCCGTCAAGTCACCCGAAAAATTTCCCCAACATCTTCGGCTTCGACGTGAAGGTGTGGGGCGCTTTTCCCCACATGCACCAGGCGGGGCGAGAAATTCGCGTCGACGGGCCGCAGGGGTGTGTCATCGACATTCCCAAGTGGGACTTTCACTGGCAGCAGCAGTACTTCTTCACCCGACCGCTGACGGTGAAGGCCGATGAGGCGGTGAAAATGAGCTGCACCTGGGACAACCCCACCTCGAAATACCTGCATTGGGGTGAAGGCACTGAAGATGAAATGTGCCTCACATATCTCTACCTGACGCCGTAGCAGTTCATGGCGTACACGTTGCACGGTGTTATCGTCTTTAATTCATGCCGCGAACGGCCTGGCTGCTTGCGTTTTTGTGCTCGGCGTTGATGGCAGACTGCATCGAGCCACCCGACCCAAAAGGCATCAGCGGCATTGCTTACAACCCGTTGACAGCAACAGCCTCGCCCATGCCGTCACCGCGTTCTAACGCGACGGTGGCCCTGTTACCCGACGGCAGGGTTCTCATCGGCTCGGCGGGAGAAACAGCGGTCGACATTTACGAGCCCTTTAGCAACCGCTGGAAGCCCACCGCGCCCGCGCCTTTTCCTTTGAACCAGCTGGCGAGCACCCTGCGCAATGGCAAGGTGCTTGTTCAGTCGAGCACCTTGAACGCCAATTCAATGCTCTTTGACCCGGTGACTGAAACATGGGCGCTCGTGGCTGCACCGGCGTTGAACAACCGCATTTTGGCCGTCGCGAGCGTTTTAGATGACGGGCGACTTTTCTTGGCTGGTGGAGCAGCTCCTGCATTCGCTCCCCGGTACAACGACGTGCAACTGTTCAACCCAGACAGTGGAACCTGGGCAACGGCGAAACCCATGTCGAGGCCGCGGTCAGACTTTGCCGCAACCGTCGTGAATGGAAAGGTGCTGGTCCACGACGGGGTTGCCGAGCTTTATGACCCCGTCGCTGATGTCTGGGTCGACGCAGGAGTCACCACCGCGGGAACAGACCAGCAATCGTCAACCTTGCTGCCCAACGGCAAAATCTTGGTGGCCACGCTCGGCTCATTTCCACAACTTTACGACCCCGTCGACGGGGGGTGGTCGAACACTGGGCCCATGGCGACCATTCACCGCAGCCACACGGCAACGCTGTTGACCAATGGCCAGCTGCTCGTCGCGGGCGGAGAAAACGGCAGCGTGGGCCTCGCTTCGCTCGAGGTCTACGACTCGACGACCAACGCGTGGTCCGACGCGGGGGTGATGAAAATGGCGCGCCTTGATCACACAGCGGCCATGTTGCCAACCGGCCGGGTTTTGCTTTTGGGTGGCTTCAACACCACGGGTAACCTGGCGAGCACCGAGCTGTTCGATTCATTCAAGAGCGCATTCACTGACGCGCCCGCTCCGCCCAATGCGCCCCGGGGTGACGCCACGCTTTCACTCTTGCCCAACGCCAAAGCACTGATGACGGGGGGAGACACCGCCTTTGACTCGGCTTTTGTTTACGAGCCCTCGTCGTCTTCGTGGACCAGCACCCGCCGTTTGCTGACGGGCCGCTCAGGGCACACGGCAACCGTGTTGTCCAATGGCAAAGTGCTGGTCACCGGAGGCAAAGATTCGACCGGGGCTCCGCTTGCCAGTTGCGAAGTCTTCGACTCCGCGCACCAAACGTGGAACCCCGTCGCAGAGCTGAAAAGTCGCCGCTCGAAACACAGCGCGGTGCTGCTCGCGAACGGAAAAGTGCTGGTTGTCGGGGGCAATGGGCCGACCGCAGACGAAACCCGCTGCGAAATTTTCGACCCCACCACCGCCCAATGGGCGGCCACCGGTTCGTTGCCAGACCCTATCGGTGCGGGTACCGCGACGTTGCTTCAAGACGGCCGCGTGCTGGCCGTCGGCAGCGGCCGCGCCGCGCTCTATGCACCGAGCACCGGCAACTGGACCGTAGTGACCGGCAAATTTCCCTCTCGCGGCCACACCACGACGCTGCTCGCCGATGGCCGGGTGCTTATTTCAGGAGGCGACGACGGCCTCAACAGCCTCGCTTCGGTGGTGCTCTTCGACCCCAGCAACGACAGCGTCACCCCCGCCGGAAACATGACGAAAAAGCGTCGCTTTCACACCGCGACGCTGCTGCGAAGCGCCCGAGTACTGTTTGCCGGAGGCGAAGACCCGGCCAACAGCGGAGCCGAATTGAGTGCCGAAATTTATGACCCGGTGGCGGGCACGTTTACGGGCACGGGCGCGTTACCCAGCGCACAAGCCTTTCACCGTGCCGTGCTGCTCCCCACAGGCCTTGCCCTCTTGGCCGGTGGCGATAACACCGCGGTGCTGTTCGACGAAGGCTTGGGCCCAAAGCCCACATGGGCCCCGCTGCTCGATGCGCTGCCACCCGCCACCCCAGGCGCGAAAATACCGGTGACCGGCGCACGCCTGACGGGCATTTCTGAAGGCTCTGGCGGCCACTACCTTGCGGCGCCCGCCAATCTGCCAGTGATAATGCTCCTTCGGCAGGACAACGGTTTGATGTTGCCTGCGACGAGCACCGACTGGACTTCGAGCACGGCAACGGTGCTGGTGCCAGCAAACCTGCCCGTCGGGCAATATTGGGCTTATGCCGTCGTAAACGGCATTCCCAGCCAGATGAGCAACCTTCGTTTCAGCAACGCAGTGGTAGGCCCGTGCACGAGCGACACCGAGTGTTCAACCGGTCGCTGCGTGGTGGGCGCGTGTTGCGACGAGGCCACCACCCTGTGCGCTCCAGAGGCCCCACCGACACAGCCTGCCAGCCCGTACCGCGTGGGCTGCGACTGCTCCACGGCAGGTGCAACACCCTTTGCCCTGGTGTTGCTAGCGCTCGTCTATCGTGGGCGCGGTCGATGGCCCCACGTAAATAATTGATTTTTAACGTTAACAACGAATGACGGGGGCGCGGCGCGAGTAGCCTCAAAGCCACTGTCTGTTTTCGGCAATTTTAATGCCGTTCACCGCAACCCTTCGCCGAACAACGCGAGAATCGAGACAGATTCTGTTTCGGTGCGAGACAGTGCGAAAGGCTGAAAAAGATGGCGACGGGTGCGGTTGTTACAGCGGGCACAGTACAGGCGGCGAAGACTGTAGCGGCCAACGTCGAGGCCCCTTTGACAGTGAAGGCTTCAGCTGTCGACTTCAAGCTGTTCTCGACGCCTGAAGGTCCTCCGCAGCTTGCGGTCTCGGTCGGGGGCAAAGAGCAAGGCCGCGTTTCTCTCGACAGCTCGAAGTTTGAAGCCGAGAAAAACGTGCTCGAGCCGCTAAAACTGATTCGCGCGCGAGCGATTGAAACCGAAACCCCACTGGTGGTGAATCTTCCTGAGATGGCACGTTTAGCGAGTACTGGCCGCGCGCTTAACGGAGAACTGCTGATTGACCGCCCCCGTGTCAAAGGCAAACCGGCGATGCCTCTCGAGCTCACCGCACTGCCCCAAGCGTGGGGCCCCCGTTGGCTCAACCTCAGCGGCACCAAACAATTCGCAGCCAAAGACGTGACCATCGAATTGGCCTACACACCCAAGGGCACCGCCGCGGCGGTCTACAACAATGGCAAGCTGCAAGGCGTTTGGCCCATCAGCACAGAACGGTTGCCCGAGTTGAAAGCGCGCGCCGAATATATTGGCCCGCTCGAAGACGTGGTCGCCCGGGCGACTGCGTTGGGTCAAGATCTCACGTTTGACTTCAAGGCAATCAAAGCGCCCGAGTTCGTGAAGAGCGTGCACCCGATTGGGCCTCAACAAGAGGTCCTCACCAAATCGGCCACCGCCGTGGGCACGGCACTCACCGTGGGTTTCGCCCTGAATACCAGCTACGTGACGGGCATGATGGCAGCTGGCCTCATGGCAGCGAGCACGTTGGCCTACGCGGGAAGCTTGAGCCTACTGGCCGTTGCGGCGGCCGGAGTGGCCGGTTTCGCACTGCCCTTCGCAGCCATCGTAGGTGCGGGGTACTACCTCTCGCGCAAAGGCGGAGAAAAAGCCGGCGAAGCCATCGACATGGCCAAGGCACGCCTCGACAAAAACCCCGCCTACCTGGCTTCAGTCGAGGTTCCCCAACTGCCGTACGTCGCCAAGAAAGAGGTGCGGTAATGGGAACCGTGAACGCTCTACCGGCTTCACCTGGAGCAACCACGACACCGGCGACTTCTCCCTTTCGCGCTCCTCCGGTGAGCTCGCCACCTGTCACCTACAGCGTCAACGAGGCTCCAACGCTTACGGGCACCGACCGGCGCATCATCGAAAGCTGGAGCTCAGACTGGGACAGTGCCACGCCTAAGCTGAGCCCAGCCGACAAGCAGCGGCTTCAAACTGAATTCATCGCGCGTTTACAGGCCACACAGCTCACCAACTATCGAACCGATACCGGCAAAACAGGAACGCCTGGCTCGCCCGAGCTGCGGCGTGGAGAGCACGCCAAAGGGCTCTTCGCAGTTCTCAACGGCCGGGTTCGTGTCACCCCAGACTTGCCGCCCGAGCTAGAAGGTGGCCCTTTCGCTCCCGAGGCGTCATTGCGTGCGGTGGTGCGGTTTTCGCACGGCCCGCCGGTGCATGCGATTTCAGATGAAGAGCCAAGCCACCCAGGCATTTCATTGCGCCTGACCGACGACAAAGGGCATACGCAAGACCTTATTTTCAGCACGGGCACCGCCGGCTTCAGCCTCAAAGACGGCGTGTCAGGGGTGGTGGCACTCGAGACCCAAGCGGCACGCCGGCAAATGAAGCCTCCCCATGGGTTAGAACGCGCCGCCGACGCATGGGCATTGGCCACGACGATGTTGCCCCAATTGGCGCGCGAGCACGGTTGGGTAAGCGCAGCGCAAGAGACGATACAATTCGCCAGAGACATGAAAGCGGTCACCCACGACGCCGACAGCTTGGCCAATTTGACCTATTTCGGAAAAGCGCCGCTTCAGCTCGGTGAAAAAGTGGTTCGGTTTCGCTTGGTGCCAGTCGAGCCGCGCCCTCACGTCAGCATCAGTGGGTTTGACGACTATCGAAGCGAGTTTAAAGGGCTGCTCGCCAAACAACCGGTGCGTTTTCTGCTGCAGGCCCAAGGTTTTCAAAATGCGCAGCGCACCACCATGAAAGACGCGCGAGACAATTGGGAAGGCTCTTCCTTCGTCACCATCGCCGAGCTCGAGCTACCGCAACAGGCACTCACTGACGCGGCGGTGCTCGCAGATCTCGCCACGGTCAATGCGCTGGCCTTCACTCCCACCAACCGTTGGTCGCAAGACCCTCGGGCACTCAAGCCGTTGGGGCTGGTGAACGAAACACGCGAGGTGCTCTACGCGGCGTCGGCGAAATTCCGCGCCAGTGGAGGCGATGCCAGCCACCAAGCGCCGCGCGACCGCTGAGACTTGTGACTCACTCGAAAGGAATCAACCCATGATCGTGAAGAAGCCCGGCGTGAAGGCGTTCCGGAAAGAATTGAACAAGAAGCTCAAGCCTTCGGGCATCCAAGTTGTCCAAGTGAAGTTGGCTCCCGGCCACAACGAGGTGCGTTGGCGCACCAATCGCTCCCAACAAGTGGACAAACCCGTTTTCTCGACACGGTTTTCGACGGGGACCGACGTACGAAAACTCGCCAACACCCTCATGAAGAACGTCGAGAAGACTTACCAGTTCGAAGCCAGAAAGCGGAACGACGATGCCCGTCAGGAGCAACGGGCCCATAAGGGCTTGGGCACGCCTGAAATCGCTGGCCAAGCGATGCGCATTCGCGTCGGCGATAGCTTCAAAAACTTCAAGCTCGATTTCCCCATTGAAAGTTACCAGCCCATCACTGACCTGAATTCTCGCTACCAGTTCCATGTTGGCGACGGAGAATCGCGCAAGAATTTCCGTCTGCCCGCCCTGGCGATGGTGGCGGGCTCTTCAGGCAAGGGCGAAGCGAAAGTGGCCCTGCTCGACCTCGATGCCGGCAAAGTGCTCAAGACCGACACCGTCAAAATTTCGCCGCACATCTTACGGTTGACCAAGCTTCAAAAGTTGGAGATTCCCGAGCGGCCCACCGTTGGCGCCGAGCCGGCACGTCCCGCGCAGCCAAAGCGAACAGGCGCAGCGGCGCTCAAAGAGTACAACCAGAAGATGGCTCAGTACCGTGAGGCCCTGGCCGAATGGCAAAAAAAGAACCGCGAACTTCCCGGGACTCCAGCGTGGAAAGCGTATCTGGCCGAGAAGCAGCGCCTCTTTGACATCGAGTCTGGTAACGCGTTGCACGCAGCGGACCCCTCGTTGGCGCCCGTCGATGTCACCGTCGAGCCCCTGCGGGTTGAGCTGCGAGAGGTCAATGGCTCGCAAGGAGTGCCTCGGCTCAACGGAAACTCAGTGTCGCTCTCGAGCAAGTATTCGCTGGCATATGTCTACGCCAAGAATGCCTCGCAAGATGCTCAGCAGGCGGTGATTGACCGTCACGGGGCCGATTCGCACTGGAGCGTCGTGCCGGGCAATTCGCCCTCCGCCGTGCAGGGCAGCTTCGAGAGCAAAGTGCCGCTGCTCGAGATGAAGATGCCGTTCAAAATCGAGTAGGTAAACAACTCACTCTTGGACGGGGCCGATAAACCCCGCAGATGAGTACGGCTGGTATTCCCAGTATTCGCTTTCGGCGCACCGAGAACCGCGAGATCGAGGTGTCGGCCGAAGACTTGCGCCACAGCGGGGTGTCTGAGCTCGAGCGTTTGGCAGAAGCTGACCAGGCACAATCGACGACCCTGTCGCCGCAGGGAAATGCTGACGGCTGGCTGTCGACCCGTGAAGTCGAAAAGGCCGGTGGGCTGCACTTTCAGCTCGTGCGTGGTTACGTGAACCTGGTCACCGAAGCGACCCGGCATGACGCGACGGAAGTCGCGGTTCCGAAAGCGGTCAAATGGCTCTCGGAAGGCTTCAACAAGCCAATCATCAAGCAGCCTGTGGCTACGCAACGTCGCCAAGTCGACATAGTCGAGCGGGTTCAAGTCTGAGAACGCCTGGCGTAGCCCAGCGCCGGGTAGAACCGGTGTGACTCCACCCGCTGCGTGTTGGAGCGCACACGAATACACGTCGCTCCCTGGTTTCGTGCCCATGCCCCGCTTCACCAGCGCGCGCCAACAACGCGCGAAACCTGGCCTCGATGACATCAACCCCCGCAGGGCCGCAAGCTGAGCTGAAGCTCAGTGACACGTGGCAAATCGTTTAGCCGCATGTCTCGAACAGTGAGCAATGTCAGTCGTTCGCTGGCTTGAGCTACCAATTCGAGATGTTCCGAGTGGTATTCAGCATGATGCTTCTCTGCTGGGTGAGCCTTGCTTCAAGTTCCCCAAGCAGCAGGTTAGTCGCTCTTGAAAGCTGGGCAGGCGGCACGTTGTCCAACGCGTCGCCAGAAATTGAGCGCGATCTGCCGGCCTTGTCTGCGAAGCCGAGGCGGAGGTTTCCCAACCTGTCTTTCTTGATTTGAACGCGGAAGTCTTCACTGAGGTGACTAAACAGCCCTTCTGTGGAAACCAATTTCACGGCCGAACGCACTTTGGAAATTTCACCAAGCCTCTCGTGCGCTGCATCCAGAATCGCCCGACGTTCAGGAGCCAGCGCTCCCAGATCAGTTTTTACCCTGCGGAGCTCGGCGCCGAGGTTGAGTACGGCGAGTGAAGCATTCGGTTTGCCGACGTTTCGGGTGGGGCGGTAGCTATTGACTTTGGGGCTCGCGAGATCAGCGGCCGTCGGGTTGATCTCATGAAGCTTGGCGGCTCCTTGCTCAAAGAGCGCGCCCAGTTTGGCTTGCATTTCCTTGGGGGACATCTGCGCCATTTGAGACGCGGAAAGAACGCCGGCTTCGACGGGAACGGCTCCGCCGAGCGCGGTTTTGTCGTCCGTCAGAAAAACCAATTGAAGCGCATTGTCTTGCCGTCTTAAAGCCAGCCCACGCATGTCGAGCTTCTTTCCATCGACCTTCACCTGAACACGACTGCGATCGAGCGTCGAGGGTACCCAGTCGAGAGCAGCCAGGTAACCACCATTTTTGACAGACGCCGTGTCTAAAACGTTGCCCCACGCTTCGCCGTTCATTTTACCAACCAGGCTTTGCGCACGGGACAGCTGGTTCTTCACGATGGTCCCGTAGGGAATCGGCTTTTTGTCCTTCGTCGCAGCCGGCACATGAGAAACCATCGCCGCCAATTCGCGCGCCGCCTCGAGTGCTTTCGAGCCTGCCTTTCGAACCTCGGTGGGACGAGAGGAAGTGCGATACTTCGGGGTTTTATGCAGTTGAAGAGTGCCCATAGCGGCAAACGTTACGCCTTTAGTTTGCCTGCCTTCAATGTACGGGGTTGATCGAAATCTCAGCGCGAGAGATTCGATTTTTTTTGTGCTTCAAGGCGGAGGCAACGTCGCCAAGTCGACATAGTCGAGCGGGTTCAAGTCTGAGAACGCCTTCCACACTTTCTCTCGCGCCTGCGCCACCGCTTCTTCGTAGCGAGGCCCTACACCACCGAAAACATGTTGGGCCTGGGCAATTTCTTGTTCTGCTGCGTCGACCACGGGCTTCAAGATCGCCGACGCATTCAGCCGAAACTGACGCGTGGCTTCGAGCTCTTGTGCATAGAGCTGCTTTTCTTGCGCCGTCATCGGCACCGTGCCCGCGAGGCGCTGACCAATGGCGTTCTTCTGTTCAGTCGGCATCGCACCCAGCCGGTCGCCAATCTTTCCACCTCCGAAGAGCCACTGCTGAAAGGCGGGCATCACCTTGTCGAACTGCACGTAGCCAGGGTCGGTCTTGAAAACCGGGCTGTTCAAATCGTTGAGAGAATGAATGTAAGTCGCCGGAGGACCCAATGACGTGTTGCCCGCCGTGGCTGCGCCATTGGCTGGCGCCGCGGGCAGAGGGGGCGCCGCTGCTGGAGCTGGCGCGTGTGGCGTATTGGCTCCGCCCACCACGCCCGCCATGTGGTTGGCTTCGGGCTCGGCTTGGCCAAAGGTCGAGATGGCGTAGTACTGGCCGTTGGGGTCAACCACGCCGTTGGCATCAACCCGTACCGGCATACCGCGGGCGTCGGTGGCCAACGTGGTGTTGAGGTCGAGCGACGCTTCAAAAGCCACCAGCGTCTTTTTGTTGGTGACCTCGAACTTGTAGCGGCGGTTTGAGCCAATGCCCGAAAACTGGGTGATGTCGGCAGCAGGCTGACCGAGAACTTGGGCCGGCAGTGGCCGCCCGGTGGTGCTCATGACGAATTGGCTGCCCAAGTTGTGAGGGTTCAGCGCTTCGTTGCCGTCGCTAAAAAACGGCAACATCAAACTGGGGTTACGAGACACTTCTTTCTTGGCGATGATTTCCGTCTCAAGACGGCGCACCACATTGGTCTGGTTGTCGCGAATGCCCGGGCCCGGCTTGTAATTGAACTGGGTGAAGTTGTTCTTTTCTCCGGCGACGGAACGCATGCGCAAGGCGATGAAGTTTTTCGCCAGGTCGCGGTTGGCGTTGTCGAGGTAGATGTCGTGAAAGGGGTTTACCGGCAGCAGCCCATGTTTGTCGGGCGTCATTTCTACCCCTTTGGGGTCGTACTTTTTGACCCGCTCGACCTGCCAATCGGCGGCCTCGTTGGCGAAAATTTTCTGCATTTCTGCCGGCACCGGGTTGTTCGCCAGGTCTTGAACGCGGCGGTTCAGCTCGAGAAAGAGGGTGAGCGGCACACGTACTTTCGCTTCCGCCTCGAGATGGCTGACGTAGGCCGCTTCTTTGGTGTCGAGCGCGGTGAACTTCGCCTTGCGCGTGTCACTGATGGGCACCGAGATATCGAGCTCGACCTTTGCCTGGTTGGGAGGCAAGCCCACCACGATGCGCGGTTCGGGCGTGGGCGCCGGGCCCGAGGCGAGCTTCATCTGAAAAATGCCATGGCGATCAAAGTTGCCCCAGTTGTGGCCACTGGCGAAGTTGCCGTGCACCGCGAACTGGGCGCTCTTGAGCACTGCATCGACCGACGTGCCAGGCATGACGTTCGAAATGGCATTCGAAAGCTCTTGGTCGCTGACGTAATACTTGAGCACGCTCTCGTACTGATTGTTGCCTGGGCCGTGCTTGGTCTGCACGGGCTGGCCACCCCCAAAAGAGATGAGGTCTCGGTCTTGCGTGTAGCCGCCGTTGGGCGTCGCGCGCATGCGCAGCGTCAGCGCTCTGAACGAGTCTTGCGTGGCATTGTGGCCTGAGTACACGGTGAACAACGAGCCCGCGCCGAGCCGGTCTTGTTTTACCTGCAACACGCCGCGGTTCCACGAGCCGTTGGGGGCTCGCTGGCCTGAACCAATGCTTCGGCCCTGCACGTTGGCGTAATTGACCAGCACCTGCTGCCCTTCGGCGTAGTCTTGGGGCGTGATGGCGAGCGCACTGGCGATATCAACAGGCTTGGCTGTCGCCGCCCAATCGGCTCGCCCGGCATGGCCGGCTGCACCAGACGTTGCCGTCGGCGCGTGAGACGTGGCGGGGTGAGTACCGGGAACATGTGAAGCAGAGCCATGACCAGCAGAAGGAATGATTGCCATACTTCCTTCTTAGCAAACCCCAGACACCCACTTCGCGCACTGAGCAGCGCCAGACGGGAAAACCCTTCTTTCAAAACGAGAAAATGCGAACACGCCCAGGCACACGCCATTCACTTTACGGCCGGCACGAGCCGTTGCTGCGCGCGTTGTGGCACATGCAGCACGTGGTTTGCTGCATGTTTCCCTGGCTGTGGGGAAACTGCCAACCCGACACGTAGCTCGCTCCGGTCTTGGTGACGGTCACACCCGACGGCTTGTTGTGACACTCATGGCAATCGGCTGGGTAAAAGTGGTTGGCGACGCAATTTCCCGAGCCGCACGTCTTGCTGGTGGCCTTGTCGGTACAAGCGAGCGAACCCAAACCAATGGCCCGGGTATCACCCGCCCGGTCACGAATGCTGCCGCTGCCTTCTCCACAGCTGGCCTGCAGGGTGCTCGCCCCTGAAGCCGTGGGGTTCCACGCGGTGCCGACCAAGTCACTGCCTGCTTCGTGGCAGGCGCGGCAGTTGGCGTTGATCAAGTTCGAAGCGTGATCATACCCCACAGCCCGACGACCACCCGAGGCCGAAGCATGGCAAGTCGTACAGTCGGTACCCGCGGCCACGGTGGGGTGCGGCAAGTCGGCAATACCGCCTTGCACGGTGCCCGCAGCGGCAGGAGGCGCCGCGATGGTGAAGCCTCCCACTGAAATGAAGGGAGGCACTCCTGCCGCGCCTTTCCAATTCGGAGCGCTCGCGCTGCCCGTGCCTGGAAAAGAATGGCACGACGCACAGTCTTGGCTGCCCGAAGCGTTGGTGAAAGCCGAGTGGTTTTGTGGGCTGTAGCCTGCGGCCGGTTTGACGTTGAGGTGGCAGTTGCTGCACCGGGCCGAGGTGTTGTTGATGAGCAACGGGTTGGCAGCGCTGCTGAAATTGGCGTGAAAGCGCGCTTGGGCCCACTCTTGGCCCATGACTCCCGCGGTGCTCGAAGGGCCTATTTGCGTATGACAAAAATTGCAGTCGTGGTTGGCCACGTTCAAATCGGCGTGGCTGATGAGATCTTTCGTGCCCGCCGGCACGCCGCTGCCCGAGACACCGGCAATGGTAGACACCGTGGCCGAAGACACCAGCCCCGCGGGCAAGTTGTTGTTGGTGCCTGCAACACTGCCCATGCCGTTATTGAGACCGTGGCATTCCTTGCAACCCGTGGCGTTCGTCACTTTGGCGTGCAAGGGCGTGCCCGCGTTCCACGCGCTGCCTGAACGTTGGGCGTCGGCCTGGTGGCACACCACGCAGTCACGGCCCGCCACCAGCGAAGAGAGATGCGACATCCACTGCCGGGTGTTGCTCGCAGTGCCGCCTTCGGCCAACGGGTAGCTGACGGTGCTGCGGGTGGCCACCACTGGCTCAGAAGCCGCGTGACAGTCGAGACAAGCCCCGGGTTGAGTGAGCAACGAGCCGTGGTAACTGCCCGGCCGCCACAACGCCGCCGTCACCGGTCGTGTCACCGCTCGCGCCAGGGCTCCGGCATGACAACTGTCACATTTTTGCACTGTGATTTGGCCCGAACGGTGGCGCATGGCGTACGTCGTGCCTTGCGTGACGTCGGCTTGGGCAGCGTCGGCCATTAACGGGTAATGGCACACCGTGCAGTCTTGGGGTTGGGCGGCGCCCACGTTGGGGTGAAATTCGCCGTTGGCCCAGTCGGTAGAACCGGCGGCCGCGCGGTGGCACGTCACGCAGTCCAGCCCGTTGGCATTCGAGACAGTCTTGCCCCCAATGGTCACCGCGGCGCTGAAGAAGGCGTCGTGGTCCATCGACTTCATATTCGAGCCCATCAACCGCACAATGCCCTGCGGCCGCATTTGCGGGTCATGACAGTCAATGCACCCTGACGTGGGTTGGGGCAAGGGGCTCACCGCGCCACCGGGAGTCGCGCGGTAATTGCTCAGTGACGCATGAAAGACACCGTCGACGAACGACGTCACCGTGCCGTTGGTATGGGTGTGGCAGTGCCAGCACTTGGTTTCATCGGGCATGCCCGTGGGCCCGGCGTTGACCGCCGCAGGCACTCCGGCCGCGGTGTGCAACATCGCGTTGTAATATGTGCTGGTGCGGTTGCTCATGCCGGTGACGAGGTTCAACGGGCCCGAGCGGTTGAGCAGCCCTTCTTGCACGGTGATGAAGCGCGTCGTCGAGCTGACGAGTGTCGAACCGGGGTACGCCTGGCCGCCCGCCCAGTGCCCTCCGGGCAACATGCCCGTCGAAGGGTTGACGAGGTTGACGTATTGGCCGGCGCTCACCGTGGCCTGGTGACAGCCGTAACAGTCGCCTTGGCCGTTGAGGGCATGGTCAAACCCCAGCAAAGTGGCCATTTGCGCCGCGGTGGCTCCGGGCAAGAGGTCAGGCCGCTGCGTGCTGTGGCAGTTGACGCATGACTTGGCGGCCAGCGAGTTAGGCCCGTGGCCAAAGTGGCCTCCCTGCCAATTTTGGGTGCTGCCCCACTGCCCCGTGCCTGGCCCGGCGTGGCACACCGCACAGTCTTGGCCGGCTCCGTGCGAAATGTTGGCGGCGTTGGTGACGTAGTCGAAAGGCGACTGGGTGAAGCTGCTATTTTGCCAGCCCGCGGTGCTGGTGGGGCGTTCGGCGTCGTGGCACGGCAAACAGGTGGCAGGTGACGACGCACCGGCGAGGTGAAACTGACCGCCTCTGAAGGTGGTGAAACCGGGCCCCGAAGCGGCGTGGCAATTTTGGCAGTCGCCCAAGGCGTCGAGATGTTGGTGGTCAAACACGACATTTATGGGCAATGCCGCCGTGGCGTTGGTCAGCAATTGCGTGGGCCGTGAATTGGCGTGGCAGTCGACACAGCTCGAAGGCGGGCTGGCTGAAGCGGCGGCAAGCGCAGCGTGGTAGTTCGCCGGAGCCGTGCCATCGCGGCCCGCGGCCCAGCCCGCGGCGGCGCTCACCCGGTGACAAGTGCCGCATTCTTGGGTGACCAGCCGCTGCGACGTGGGCACGTTCGCCGCCCATGCCACCGCGTCGTGTTTCATTTCACCCGACGACGGGCTGCGGGCGGGCGTCACCGCCAACGGGCCAACGAAACCGGTAGGCTCGGTGAGGCCGTGACAGTCAGAACAAAGCGTGGGTTGCGCCAACACCAAGTTCTCAATCGAATCGTGAAAACGGCCCGGGTAATAAACCCCTGCCGCCGCATCGACGTGACAGTTGGAGCACGCACCCAGCGCCGCCTGCGGCAACTGCAAAGACTGGTGCCGCATTGGCATGGGCAGCGCTTGGGTCTGCGGCGTGAAAGAGAGAATCGAAGTGCCTTGGTAACGGGGCAAAAGCACCTCGAGCGAGAGCGTCTTGCGCGGGTCAAACCCATCGCGCGTGCCTCCCTCGCCTCCTTTCCAACCCGCCGTCGAATGGCAGGCGCCACAGTCGGCTCCGGCCATCGAGGGGTGGGTGAAGTTCGCCACTGGCAACGCCGCGAAGGGCTGTTGCACGTCATGGCAGACGGCGCACTTACCCACCGTCGCGGCCGGGTGCGAAAAGGGCCGCTTCGCCGAGTCAGGGTGGCAGTCGACACACGCCCGGCTGTCGTAGCGGTAATCAGCCACGGCGACATGCACCAAGTCGGTGGCCGGTTGTGCGTGCGTGTGGCAGCCCGTGCAGCTGATGTCTTTGAAAGACGCCGCGGCAGGTGGGTGGCACGACTCGCACGTCACCTGACCGTCGACGGTTTGCCCACCGAAGGCGTGGGTGGCTCCCGCGACAATGGGAAAAAACGTGTGCCGGTCAGGTGTCAGCCCTTTGCCGTCAGGGCCTCCTGGCACTGACGACACACACGCTGTCAACCCGCAGGCCCACAGCACTCCCAGACAGGCCCTGCCGGCCAACGCATTGGGTGGTTTCATGCGCTGAGCTCCCTACCCCGAAAAGGCCCTTTAGCCCGCATATGTCACCGGTCTCACTGCTGCGACTGACGGTCTGTGGCACCTTCGCGGCGTGCTCGCTGAGGCGCACCGACAAGTGCGCCTTCGCTGTGCGCCTCCACGAATCTGCCGACAGCCTGTCAGTCTCGCTACGAGAGACCGGTGACATATGCGGGCTAGCTCGGCCGCAGGTTAACAGAGGCGCGGCTCCCAAAGCGAAGGCGCAAATTTTGCGCCTACCCGGGCGTACCCTTGCGCGTACACTTCGCGGTACTTTTGCGCGCACGAACTGACAAGGTTCATTCATGCATTGGGAATGGGTAGGGCTCGCCGTTCTCTTCGTGCTGTCGGCCTGGGGCATGCGCACGATGGTGCGCGCGCGCCGGGCACGCGAAGAAAGCGACAGCGACAAACTCGAAGTCGCCATCGCCGAGCAGCGGCACATACCGCCCACGTTGCACCCCGTCATCGACCCTGACCGCTGCATCGGCAGCTTGTCGTGCCTGAGCGCTTGCCCTGAGGGAGACATTTTGGGTGTGGTCGACGGCAAAGCGGCGCTCATCAACCCTTCGGCCTGCATTGGCCACGGCAAGTGCGCGCTCGAGTGCCCGGTCGATGCCATTCGCTTGGTGTTCGGCACCAGTGAGCGCGGCGTCGACTTGCCTGAAATCGACGAGCACTTCGAAACCAGCCGCCGAGGGTTGCACATCGTGGGTGAATTGGCCGGCATGGGGCTCATCAAAAACGCCATCACCCAAGGGCTGCAGGTGGCTCGGCACCTGGCCCAAAGTGTGTCGGCAAGCGATGAAGCCGCGGGCGTCGACGTCGCGGTGATAGGCGCCGGGCCAGCGGGCTTGGCCACCGCGCTGGGCTTGCAGAAGGCGGGCATCACCTTTCGCGTGCTCGAGCAAGACTCTGTCGGCGGCACCATTGCCCACTACCCGCGCCAAAAGGTGGTGATGACCGAACGGGTCGACCTGCCCTTCTTGGGAAAGTTCGGCAAAAAGCTGATTTCGAAAGAAGAGCTGCTCGCCACCTGGCAACGGGCGCTGGAAAAGTCAGGCGTCACGGTGGAAGCAGGGGTGAAGGTGACGGGCATCGCCGGGCAAGACGGGGCCTTCGTGGTGCAGACCAGCCAGGGGCCGGTGCAGGCGCGCAAAGTGGTGTTGGCCATTGGGCGGCGCGGCAGCCCCCGAAAACTGGGCGTGCCCGGTGAAGACTTACCCAAAGTGTCATACCGGTTGATTGACCCACAGCAATACGACGGCAGCCGGGTGCTGGTGGTGGGGGGCGGTGATTCGGCGCTCGAAGCGGCCATTGCGCTCGCCAACGACAGCGACGCCGAAGTCACGCTGAGCTACCGTAACGCCGCGTTCGGCCGCTGCCGCGACGCCAACAAACGCGCCTTCAAACAGCTCGTCGAGACCAAGCGGGTGCGCGCGCTGATGGCGACTCAGACTAAAAAAATTACGGCCGACGCGGTGCACCTCGAGGCATCTGACGGGCGCACGGGCAAACTGCGCAACGACTTTGTCATCGTCTGCGCGGGCGGTGAGTTGCCGACTGAATTTCTCACGTCAGTCAGAGTGAACTTGCGGCGGCTCTTCGGCCAGGCGCTCGACGAAGGGCAAAGCCCGTCGGGCACGGTGCCCAAACCACGCCGCGGCAGCGCCAAAGCCGTCGCCGAAAAACAACGCCACCGCCGCTTGGTGCTCGCCCTGTTTGCCTTGGGCGCGTTGATTTTCGCGGTGCTGGCGGCGGCGGGTTACGACTATTACGGTCTGGCGGCGGCTGAACGGCTCAAACACCCAATGCACAAGTTGTTGCGCCCCGCTGGCACCTGGGGCCACGGCGTGGGCATCGTCGCCACGCTTTTCATGCTCTCGAATTTTCTCTATTCGGTGCGCAAGCGCTTCGAAATTTTCAAAGGCTCGGGGCCCATTCGAGGCTGGCTGACCTTTCACCAATTCGTCGGCATCATGAGCCCGGTCGCGATTGCGTTTCATGCCACTTTCAAGTCGAACAACGTGCTGGCGACGACCACGTCGGTGTCGGTGGCCGTGGTGGTGCTGACAGGGCTGGTGGGCCGTTTCATCTTCGGCTTGGTGCCCAGTCGCGAAGGGCGCGAGTCGCAGCTGGCCGAGCTGCAAGTCCGCTGGGAACGGCTGCGCGAACGCATCAAGACGCTGGTAAGGGGTGTCACCGACGCCAAAGCAGTCGAAGCCGCGCTCGAAGTGGTGACGGGGCCGCCTCCTTCTGGCTCCTTCTTTCGCTTTCTGACGCGCCTGCCTTATGAAACGGCCCACACCCGAAAAGTGCTGCGCGGCTTGCAGCCGCTCTTTTCTTCGCCCGAAACCTTCGACGATTTTGCCCAAGGGTACCGCCGGCTGCGCACGCTGCGATACCAAGTCGGTTTTTACCAAAGCCTGCGGCAGTTGATGAGCAGCTGGCGCATTCTGCACGTGGTGCTGGCGGTGACGCTGGTGTTCATGATTGCCGCGCACATCGTGGTTTCGCTCTACCTTGGCTATTTCTGGGTTTTTAAATGAGGTTGGCCGCGTTGCTCATTGCGCTGTGGGCGTCGACCGCCGCCGCTGACATTTTTTCACCCGGCGAATTGGCGCAAGCCCACCACGCGCTCGAAGGGCTTTCTAACTGCACCCAGTGCCACCCTGCCGGGCAACAGCTTTCACAAGAAACCTGTCTCGACTGCCACACCGAATTGAAACCGCGCATCGCCAAGGGCGTGGGCTTTCACGGCAAAATAAAGAGCGAGCTGCGCGAGTGCGAGAACTGCCACAAAGAGCACCAAGGCCGCGACTTCCCGCTCATCGACTGGGGCAAAGGCGGCAAAAAAGGGTTTGATCACCGACAAACCGGCTGGGCACTGCAGGGTAAACACAGCCCCTTGGCGTGCGAAAAGTGCCACGAACCCCGCTTGGTGTTTGCCAACGTCATCAAAGCGCTGCTCGAGAAAAAACCGGCGCGGCAAACATTTCTCGGGCTCAGCACCGAATGCACGGCCTGTCACTTCGACGAGCACCGCGGCCAAACCGAAGGCGAATGCACCACCTGCCACAGCGAAGCCGCTTGGAAGCAAACCCCTCACTTCAACCACGCCGAAACCCATTACCCTCTCGAGGGAAAACACCAAAAAGTGGCCTGCGCCAAATGCCACCCGTCAGTGAAAGACAACGGGCCGATGCCTGCGTTTCCCGCGCCGGTGTCAGAAACCTTCATGAAGTTCGCGCCCATCGAGCACCGGGGCTGCACCGACTGCCACGACGACGCACATGATGGAAAATTCGGTGCCCGTTGCACCAGCTGCCACACCACCCAAGGGTGGAAAAACATTCGCGGCACCATGCAAGAGCGCGCCTTTCACGAGCAGACGCGCTACCCATTGAAAGGAGCGCACCTCGACGCGCCTTGCCGCTCATGCCACGGCCCTTTTCCCGGTCAGCCCGCTCGCTTCAAAAACATGGCCTTCTCGCAATGCACTGACTGCCACGCCGACGCGCACCAAGGGCAGCTTTCAGGTACCGCTAAAAACAAAGCCCCCGATTGCGCCACCTGTCACATGGTCGAAGGCTTCTTGCCGGTGCAGTTCTCGATGGAAGCGCACCAACGCACCCGCTACCCACTCGAAGGCGCACACCAAACAATACCCTGCTCGAGCTGCCACCCGCCTGCTCCGGGGTTGCTTGCGCGAGTGCCCGCGGCGATTCGCATGGCCCTGAAAAAGAAAAACCGTCTGCCGCTCTTCAGCACCGCCGTCTTCGACTTCACCAAACCGCTCGCCCAATGCGAGAGCTGTCACCAAGATGTGCACAAAGGGCAGTTTTCAAAAGCGGGCACTGCATGCGCCAGCTGCCACCAGGTGAGCAGCTTTCATGCGCTGACTTTTGATCATCAAAAAACGCGTTTTCCCCTCGAGGGAGCGCACCAAACGGTGGCCTGCGGCGACTGCCACGGCCCTGCCAGCAAAGGCGGTCTGCCCCGTTACAAGCCATTGCCGTTGAACTGTGCCGGCTGCCACGCCGATGAGCACGCCGGGCAATTCGACAGCGCCGACGAAAAGACGCCCTGCCAACGCTGCCATGGCAACACCGAATTCAAGCCCGCGTCGGCCTTTGTGCACCAGCCACCCTTCACGACGTACCTTTTAGAAGGCAAGCACGCGAAGGTGGCCTGCGACGCCTGCCACCCCCGTGTCGCCGTGGGCCCCGGGCTGACGGTGCAACGGTTTCGCGGCGTGCCCCAAACATGTGAAGGGTGCCATTCTGATTTTCACCGAGGTGAGTTCAAGGACTTCGAGCCATGAGCTTGGGCTTTCTTTTGCTCGCCAGTGCGCTGGGAGCCGCGCCCGTTACCAAGCCACCGCCCGCGGTAGCGATACCTGGGCTGCCGAACCTGGTGCCCAAGCCGCGGCTGCATTCGGCGGGCGACGATACGGCGTGCGCCAAGTGCCACGTCACCGAGAGCTGGTCAGTGGTGAAGTTCAACCATGACCGAACTGGCTTTCTACTGAAAGAAAGCCATCGCACTGCGCCGTGCAAAGCCTGCCACGGGCTCGACTTGAAAGTACCGCAGCCGCAAGCCTGTGCAGGGTGCCACCGTGACGAGCACCAGGCGCAGTTGGGCCTGCGCTGCGAAGGGTGCCACGACGAAACATCGTGGCAGAGCCACACCTTCAACGTCGACGCCCACCAACGCACCAACTTTCCTCTGCTCGGAGGGCACGCGGCGCTCCCCTGTGACGAGTGCCATGCAGGGGCCCGCGACCGCTCATTCGCCCGCCCCGCGGTGGCCTGCGTCGCGTGCCACCAGACTGCGCTGCTGCGCACGGTGGGCACCGCGGTCGATCACCTGCGGCTCGGCTTTAGCGACAACTGCCGCGAATGCCACACCGCTGACCGTTTTCGGCCGGCGCGTTTTCCCGCCCATGACAGGTGCTTTTTCATTTCGGCAGGCCCCCACGCCACGGTCGCCTGCGCCGACTGCCACACCCGTTTGTCGACAGTCACCACCGCGGGCACCTGCGACACCCGCACCGCCGCTTGCACCGCCTGTCACCAGCACCAATGCACCGGGCCACAAGGCGCCACGCCCACCGACCGCCAGCACCAAGGCGTCGCGGGCTACCAATGCGGAGACCGCCGCTGCTACGAATGCCACCCGCTGACCGGGGCCAGCCGATGAGACGCACGGCCGCCCTCGTCAGCCTGGCACTCGTGGGGTGGGCCTTTTCGGTTGAAGCGCGCCCAGCAAGACAAAAGAAACCTGCACTTCGCGGTGCGGGCTTAACCAAGTCGGCAAAGGCCCCCACGTCGGTCGCGGCGCTCGAACCCGCCCAAGTGCTCTATCGCACCCAAGAACTGGCCTTCATCAACCGCGGAGCCAGCGACGGGCTCAAAAAAGGCCAAGCACTCGTGTTGTCGCGGTTGGGTCGAAAAACCGGCACGTGCACCGTCGACACGGTGAACGAGCACTCCGCGTCGTGCCAGGGGCCCACGGCCAAAGTGGGAGACCGTTTCACGCTCGAGCGCAAAGCAGTGGCGCTGCCCACGGTTCAACCCGCGTTGCCCAATGAGGGCGAGCTCGAGCGCCGGTGGCAAACAGCCACCGCCACGCCCCAGGTTCTCATCGACTTCGACGGGGAAGAAGAATCAGCGCTGACCACGCGTCGGCCTTACGCGCGGGTGTGGGCCCAACACACCACGTTCGCCGCCACCGCTTCGGCCTCGGGCCCTTTTCAGGTGCAGCAGCTCGACGCCGCGCTGCTCGAGTTGCCAGTGTGGAACGGGCTTTCTGTCAGCGCAGACGTGGCGGTGTGGGTGTACGAGCGCAGACCCGTTGAATTTCGCTCGCCGCTCAAAGGCTCACCACAGCTCTTCGTGCGCGAGCTGAGCGTGCGTTGGCAGCCCGCCCAAGCCCCTCTCGTGGCCCGCGTCGGCCGAGTGCGGTTGTATGCAGTGCCCGGCTTGCAAGCCGTTGACGGAGCGCAAGTGGGGTGGCGCGACCGCGAAGGCCGCTTCGAAGCCGGTGGGTACGCCGGGCTGTTACCTGATGCCAGCACCTTGCTGCCCACGCTCTCGTCTTGGGCGGTGGGCGCCTATGGGTTTGGCACTTTTACCAACGGTGAAGGCACGCGTGGTGTTTGGTTTCAACCGCGCGGGCGCGCCGGGTGGACAGTGCGGCCCGTGGTGGGTTCTCGCTTCGAAGTCAGTGCCGCGCTGGGGCTGTGGTGGGCGTCACACCTCAGCGTGCTTACCCAGCTGGACCTTTCAGCTTTGGGCAACGGTGCCGCCGAGAGCGGCGTCGGCTTCGACAACGCGGTGGCCGACATTGCACTGCACGCCACTTCTGACCTGAGCTTCGGAATATCGGGCCGCTACCGCGGCAGCACCACCGTCGAAGCGCTGCCTGAAGGCGCGGTCATTCCCCTCACCCGTTCGGTACACACGTCAGCATGGAGCAGCGTGGTGCTTTCTTCATTGACGTCGCTGCGGTTTTTCGGCGGCCTGGCGAAAGAATTCGCGCCCAACCTGCTGCAAGCGTACGTGGGCTCCGAGCTGGCGTTTCGCACCTTGCTGGGTGGCCGGTTGTGGGCGGCGCTCGGGTACCAAGAGGAGCCCGGGTGGCTGTGGGGCCGCACCGCGTACGGGCAGCTGCAATGGCGGCCGGGGCACGCCGTCAACGTCACTGCGCGCGGAGCGTGGTTTCAACGCGCCCTGGCTGGAGGCTGGGAAAATGAAGTGGGCGCCACTGCCGGCCTCGACGTTCACCCCTGGCGCTGGCTGCAGCTGCGCGCTTCGGGCTTCTTTCGTTTGCCCATTGGCGGTTCAGCGTCGAGCGAAGCGCGCAGCCCGGCATTGATGGGCACTGTGGGCATGGGTGCCGAGCTTTGAAGCGTGTCGACTATTTGGCTCGCTCTCCATTTTCAGCAGCTTCGGGCCCAACCGCCTTTTTCAGCCGCGCCACGAGCTTCGGCAACCGGTTGAGGTCGTCGAACCCGTAGATAGAAATAAAATACACGCGCTTACCCACCTTCGCCCCTCGCTGAAAGTAATAGGTCAAGAACGGGGCTGACTTGTCGTGCATACCGGGGACTTCGAGTCGTTGTGCCTTCAAACGACGCGCGGCGTGTTCTTCGTCTGCGAATGTCTCCACCGAAAACGTGAGGGGGTTTCGACTCTCACAAGTACCTATCCAATGAGCTACAGCCAATGTTTCGAACTCCTTTTTGAGCCAAGTGAGTTCGTCACGTTCCGAGAACCGTTCGCGCCATTTCTTTTTAAAGTAATCGCTGCTCCCCTTCTCTGTGTAAGGGGTGCAACTCATCTGGCGAATCGCCACCACCAGCAAAGTGGGTTCTTCACTTTTCACCGGCGGCGATTCTGCGAGAGCGCCACCCCCAAAGCCCCCCGTCAGCAATGCTGCCCCGAACGCGAGCGCGCGTTTCGTGCCGACAAAGCCGACTCTTGCCATGGTTACCGAGCTCCTGCGTTGGACATGAAGAGCAACAGCCCGCCAACTGCAATCAGCGCAGGCCCACCCACGCGAAAGACAGTGGTTCTCCATGAGCTTGGAGCGCTCTGGCGAAAGCCCGACCACGTGAAAAATAGGCCGAGAACAACCTGAATGATGCTGTCGATATGGTGAACCAAGAACATTCGCAGCCTCCTTTCACAGGAAGACGGAGCACTCGGCAAACCGTTGC
>JAIBBR010000184.1 GCA_019694575.1 Myxococcaceae bacterium | reverse complement strand
CAAAAAGTCCTCCCGCTTCACAATGTGGCAAAAGTGGTACAGACGCCCCTTACGTGAAGCACGGGTGGACATCGGCGCGGGTGGGCTATGGCCTATTGGCCGCGTTGTACCTGCTGTCTTTTCAGTACCACCCCGGCTTGCGTTCGCCCAACGAGCTGTGCCGGCTGTGGCAGTCGCGGGCCATCGTTGATCACGGTACCTTGGTGCTCAACCAGACGATGCGTGAGCTCGGGCCGGTGGGCGATTTGTCGGTGAGAGAAGGTCTTTATTACCCGTCGAAAGCGCCGATGCTCTCGTTCTTGGGCGTGCCGGTATATGCCGCGCTCAAAGCGATGGGCCCGGTGAGCGAAGTGGGTCAGGTGTTCTGGTCGCGTTTGTTCATCACTGTTTTGCCGTCGTTGTTTTTGCTCTGGCTTTTGCGGCGTTTTCTGCTCACGTATGTCTCGACTGTGTTCGCCGACGCGTGCCTGCTCACCTATGGTTTAGGCACCATTGCGTTTAGCTATTCGACTCAGTTTTTAAGTCACCAGCTCACCGCGGTACTCACGTTCGCGGCTTTTTACGCCTGTTGGCGCGTAGAGCGGGGCGAGTGGCCATTGAAAGGCTACGCCGTGGCGGGCGCGCTCACCGGGGCGGCCGTGATGACCGAGTACACCGGCGCCCTCACCGTGCTGTGCTTGTCGGTATACGTCGTGGTCGCTCGCGCTAGAGCGCAGGGCGCGAAACCACTGGCTGTAAAAATCAAATCGCTTCTTGCTCCGACGGGCTGGGTTCTCTTGGGGGGCGCTCCGTTTCTCGCCGGGTTGATGGCGTACCACCAGGCGTGCTTCGGCCACCCGCTGGCAAGTGGTTACAAGTTTCTCGCCGACACCGCGTATCAGGGTTGGCACGTGGGCGGTTTTCTCGGCATCAAGCTGCCCAAGCCCGAAGCGTTTCTGCATTCGTACTTTTCGCCATTGCGCGGGTTGCTCGCGGTGTCTCCGGCGTTGACAGTGGCGTTTTGGGGCTTCAAGCCATTGAAAGCCGAGCGCGCGATGTTTTGGTTCGTGCTCGTGCTGCTGGCGGCGAACACGTATTTCACCAGCTCCTTTGATCACACCAGCTGGGGGTGGACCACCGGCCCTCGTCACCTCACGCCGTTGTTGCCATTTTTACTTCTCCCGATGGCGCTGGGCTTCAAACGCCTGGTGGAAGGCCCGAATGCCGAATCGCGTTTTGGCTACGGCGCCGCCGCGGGTTTGTGCGTCACCACCGTGGTGGTGGGAGGCACGGCCGCGCTGATTAATTATGTGCCCGACAGCGTCTCTACCACGCTCTTTGGTTTAGCGGTGCCGCTGTTCGAAGAGGGTTTCTGGCCCATTTCGCTGCTTTCGTTTTTTGGGCTTACCAACCCAGCCGGGGGAATGATGCTGGTGGGGCTGCTCCTCACCTCGGCGCTGTGGGTGGCGTCGCTGCTCCTGGTGCAGGCGCCTGAAAACGGGCGCGCCACCGTGCGCATTGGCCTGGTGTTGGCGGCGCTGCTTCATCTCGGCATTCTGGGAAGTGTGTCGAAAGCCGCGGCGACGGTGGCGGCGGCTGACCCACAGAAGCAGTTCGACTTCGGCGCGCGCAGCCATTTGAAGTCTGTGTGGCTGGTGCGGCCCGGCGAAGCGGTGCCGGCTGGCGTTCACTTGCGCTGAATGCTCACTGCGCGCGACTGCCCTCGGCCCGAGTAAGGCGCACGCCGCTTCATTTCAGCTTCTGTCGGCGTGGCGAGCTCTCTTTCAAAAGCGTTCAACACATCGAAGACTTCGGGCGCTTCCCACGCGCGGTTGCGTTTGGCCACACCGACTTGCTTGAGAACGCCGACACGCTCGAGCGCGGCGAGTGCTTCGTTCGCGGCTTGCTTCGAGCGCTGGAGGGCCCTCTGCGCCGTTGCCAAGCTCAAGATGGGGTAGGCCGGCAACAGGGCAATCAACGCCGCGGCGCTGGAATGAGAGCGTGGCCGCCCAGCGCGCTCGAGCCATCGCTCACTCAACTTTTCGAAGCGCACAGCCAAGGCGACACTCTTTGCGGCGGCATTCGTGGTGGCATCGGCGAAGGTTTCACACCATTGCGCGATGGCACCCTCTCTGAACGCCGTGAGCCCGTCGATGTACTGCTTCGATCTGCCTGCCAGCACCAAGCTGATGGGGGGCACATGGCGTGACGCGAGCGCTCGCCGTCGAAGCACCACGTGAATCAGCGCGCGCCCGACGCGGCCATTGCCGTCGGCGAACGGGTGAATGGTTTCGAACTGCGCATGGGCGACCGCAGCTTGAACGACGGGGGGAATGTCTTCGCGCTCGAGGTAGCGGCAGAGATCGTCGATCAGCCGGCGAACTTCGCCCGCGGGCGGTGGCACGAAAGCCGCGCCATGGGGGTTGAAAGTATTGCCGCCTATCCAACTCTGCTGGGTGCGCAAGACGCCTCCATCGGGAGGAAACGTCATCAACACGGCGTGAATGGCGCAGATGTCTTTGGTGCGCAGGGGGGCAGAGCGGTCAGCGATGGCGATGGCTTTTTCCATCGCGGCGACGTTGGCCAACACCGAGCGGGCCGTTTCATCGCGTGACTCGTCTTGCAGTGCTTCTGCACGCGCGAGCCGCCGTTGTGAAAGCTCGAGCCCCTCGATGCGCGAAGACGCCACCGATTCAACGCGTAACAGCCGCCGCGCCAACACTTCGAGGGGCCCCAGCGCCGGTGGGTTGTGATTCAGCTCAAGAATGGCCCGCTCGGCGCGCGCCACGCGTTCGGCGACAGCGACCGGCAAGTTGAGTGTGCTGCGGGCGATGTCATTGGGAATGAAGGCGCGGTAGTGAAACGCGGCGCGGGCGCTGCGCGGGCCAGGTGCCGTGGGGTCTGCCGGCCAGTGGAGTTGGACAAAACGCGCCATCGACGAAACCTTGACCAAAGATACCCGTTAGTCAAGGTTTTGCTTAAAAGCTTGACCAATGAGATGAGACAGTCCAGCTTTCCTCTCTTCCCCAAGGTTTGTGAAGCCACGCACACCTCATGTGCACCGTTTCACAGACCTCTTTAAAAAACTGCTGCGGAGGAAACGGGCCCCCCAACGCCATTTCCCTTTTTATCTCGACGTTGTAAGCGCTTTTCCCACCTAGGCCCTGGAAGGAGCGCTTTTACCCGTGGCAGCCGAAGTTGAAACCGAGGTCGACCCCATCGATTCGTCGAGCTTCACCGAGTCATTATTGGGCAGTGATTTCTTCACCGTCGACGCGATGAAAAAGTTGAAGTCGTACCCTGGGGCGTTGCTCGCAGCCGGGGTGAGCGTGCTCTTTGCCGGCCTGTTGTTGATTCCCTATCTCGGGGCGGTGGGCCTGTGGGACCCATGGGAAACGCACTATGGCGAAGTGGCGCGCGAGATGATTCAGCGCAATGACTATGTCTTTCCCTATTGGGAAAATGCGTGGTTCTTCTCGAAGCCGGCTTTCACCATGTGGATGCAGGCGTTGGGCATGCAAATTCTCGGCAGTGACATCGCCGCGGGGCCCGGAGCCTTGGGCCGCTACACCGAATGGGGCATGCGCTTGCCGTTCGCGCTCTTTTCGATTCTCGCGGTGGGTTTGCTTTCGTACGCCTTGTCGCGGGTGACCAAAGCGCGCATCGGTTTGGCGACGGCCTTCGTGCTCTCGACGATGCCGATGTACTTCCTCATTTCGCGGCAAGCAGTCACTGACACGCCAGTGGTGAGCGCGATGGTGTGCGCGATGGCCTGTTTCATCGTCGGCCAGCTCGACAAAGACACTCAGCACCGCAGCTTGTGGTGGTACGGCTTTTACATTTTCTGCGCCTTCGGCACGTTGGCCAAGGGGCTGCTCGGCATCGTCATTCCCCTTGCGGTCATTGGTCTTTACGCGGCGATTTGCGTGGTGCCGTGGGACAAGTGGAAAGAGCACTTGCTGTGGGCAGCGCGGGTGTGGGTGCAGCCGCTCGGCTACACGGTGGGCGGGGCCATCATCATTGGCAGCGTGGCGTCAATCATCGCGCAGAAGTTGGGCACCGGTTTCTTCGACAGCGTACAAGTGCCGGCTCCCGGCTTTCCCGCGTACCGCGCGCATGTGTGGTTGGGCGTGGCGTGGGCGGTGATGGGTGGTTGGGCGGTGGGCACCTTCGCTTTCGGCCACTTCACCAAGAATGAAAAGACGGTACCCGAGTTTTGGGCGCAGCTTTTTCGCATGCGGCTGGGCACCGGCATGTTGCTGTTCATGTTGATTGCCGTGCCTTGGTACTACGTGCTCTTCACTTTCAAGAGCGTCGACGACGAAGGCAAAACGTTCTGGCTGCGTTTCATTCACGATCACTTCGGCCGCATGTTCGCTGGCGTGCACACCACCACGCCCGAATCGCAGTTCATCTATTTCATTCAGCAAGGTGGCTACGCGATTTTCCCCTGGGTGATTGCGATACCTGGCGCGTTCGCGGTGCTGGCGGGGCTGAAGGCACGTTCTAAAGACCCGGTGCACCACGTGGGCTTCATCGCGGTGGTGTGGTTGGCGTTCACCGTCACGTTGCTCGGCAGCTCGGCCACCAAGTTTCATCACTACGTGTTCCCGATGTTGCCTCCCACGGCGATTCTGATTGGCATTTTTCTGCACCGCCTGTGGGAAGAGGGGCTCAACAAGCACGCCGCGGCGTTGGTGTTGGGAGTGCCGCTTGCGCTTTTGGTGGGCCGCGACTTGTTCGCCAAAGAAGACGCGGGCCGGCGCGACATCAACCTGAAAAATTTCACTGATCTCTTCGTTTATAACTACGACCGCCCTTACCCGCGCGAAGAGGTGGCCGAAGAAGTGATGTTCGGCGCCGCCGACTGCAAGCAGCAGCGTGAGGGCACGGTGACCTGCGTTACCACCCGCGAGATGCTGGGGTCAGCCTTCACCTTCGCCTTGGTGCTGGCGATGGGCATGGCCGCGTTTCGCAGCAAGACGGGGCTCTTCACGACGGGCCTGGTGGGAGCCGCGGTGTTCGCGCTGTGGTTCAACTGGGTGCACTGGGTGAAGTTGTCGCACCACTGGACCCAGCGCGATCAATTTTGGCGCTACTACGAGCAGCGCAAGCCCGACGAGCCGATTGCGTCGTTCTACATGAACTGGCGCGGAGAAACGTTCTACTCACGCAACCAAGTCAAGCAGATAAAAGACAACAACCTGATGACCCAGTACGCCGCACAGCCGGGCAGAAAATGGGCGCTGGTCGAACACAACCGCTACGGTATTCTTCAGCAGGCGGTGGGCCCGGGCAAAACGCTCACCAAGATTGACCCGGGGCTGAACAACAAATTTGTACTGGTGACCATCGAGTGAACGCATGACGCGAATTCGGGCGACGGGGTTGAAAAAGACCTTCGGTGCCCGAACCGCCGTTGAAGGGCTCACCTTCGAAGTGCAACCGGGTGAAGTGTTCGGCCTGCTCGGGCCCAATGGCGCTGGCAAGACGACGACGGTGCGCATGCTCACCGGTTTGCTGACGCCAAACGCGGGCACGGCAGAAGTGTGCGGCGTACCTTTGCCCTTGCGCGATGAGGGAACGTTGCTGCGCCAACGGGTGGGGTTGCTGACCGAGCAGCCCGGCCTGTACGACCGCCTCACCGCGCGCGAGAACTTGGCGTTCTTCTCGCGGTTGCACGAGCTCGATACGGCGAAGACGTCGGCGTTGGCGCAGCGCTATTTGCAGCGCTTCGACTTGGCCGGCCGTGAAGACGAGCCGGTGGGCGCGTACTCGAAGGGCATGCGGCAAAAGCTGGCGATTGTTCGCACGTTGATTCACCAACCGCAGGTGATTTTTCTCGACGAGCCGACGAGCGGGTTAGACCCTGAATCGGCCCGCAAGGTTCGCGATGTGGTGGCCGAGCTCGCGGCAGAAGGGCGCACCTTGGTGCTCTGCTCGCACAACTTGGCTGAAGTAGAACGGCTGTGCACACGCGTGGCGGTGGTGAAGAACACCTTGCGCAGGGTGGCGGGCTTGAAAGAGCTACGGCACGAAGGTTTGTCGTTGGAGGTGCGCGTGGCAGGTGAAGCGTCGAAGCTCGCTCCGGCTTTGCAGACCTTGCCTTTCGAAGCGAAGCCCTTGGTGGAAGGTTCGATGCTCAAGGTGATGCTGGTCAGTGAAGAGCACGCGCCCTTCGTGGTGTCGGCGTTGGTGCAGAACGGAGCGCGCATTTATTCTGTCACCCGCGCGGCCCGCCCGCTCGAAGAGGCGTACTTGGAACTGGTGCGTGAGGAGGCTTAGGTGAGCGAGCACTCCGGTTTTCGCTGGGCCCGGGTGTGGGCGGTGGTGTGGAAAGACTTTCTCGATCTGCGCAAGAACCGCGGGTTGTTGTGGTCGATGAGCGCGTTACCGGCGGTGTTGGTGGTAGTGCCCGCTGGAGTGGTGTGGGCGTACGTTCGCAAGCCCGATGACCCCAACCTGCACTTGATGGCGCTTTATTACGACAGCTCAGTGAAGTCGGCAGAGGCAGTCACTTTTCTCATCGACAAAGTGCTCACCGACTGGTTCGCGGTGTATTTAATCATGCCGGTCTTCGTGCCGATTTTGGTCTCTTCTCATGCGATTGCCGGTGAGAAGGAGCGGAGGACGTTGGAGCCGCTGCTCGCTTCTCCTGTCACTTCGTTGGAGCTGATGATTGGCAAGAGCCTGGCTTCGTTGGTGCCGGCGCTGGCGATTTGTTGGGTGGCGTTCATTTCGCTCTGCCTCACGGTCGACGTGGTGGCCTGGCCGTTGGGGCAGGGCCCGCTGTTGCCGAACGGCATGTGGATATTTGGGGTCGGCGTGATTGCTCCGTTGTTCGCGTTTTTCGGCAACGGGGTGGCGGTGTTGATTTCGGCCCGCGTCAACGATTCGCGGCTGGCGCAGCAGATGGCAGGCTTATTCGTGCTGCCCCTGGTGGGGTTGGCGGGGGGCCAATTCGGGGGCTTCTTGAAAGCCGGTGGGGCCTATTACGCAGGGTTGGGGCTGTTTATACTCCTCTTAGACGTGGTGCTGATGTGGGCCACGGTGAGGCTTTTCGACCGGGAACGCTTGATGAGTCGGTGGGGTTAGAAGGCGATGATTTCTGCCGTTCTTACAAGTGTCGTTTTACTCGCGGGACCGACTGGGCCGGCCGCGGAAAAAGCGCCCAACGCCGCGGCGTGGGCAAAGCAAGTGAAGTGTCCTGAAGGAACGAAGCCCGAGAGAGAGCGTGTCAGAGGAGATGAACCAACCATGGCCTGCGTGGAACGGGGCATCGGGAGACAAGGCCCGTACTGGCACGCTTCCGCCAAGGGACTGCTCATCGAACGAGGTCAGTATAAGAATGGCGATCCAGCCGGTGTGTGGACGCAGTGGCTCGAGACGGGTTCTGTCGCCAAACAAACGACCTACGCCGATGACGGTAGCGTGCTTCACGAAGTGACGTTTTTCGAGAATGGCAACAAGGACCGAGAGGCCACGTATGCCGGTCGACGTCGTGTCAATACCAAGGCCGAATACGAGCGAATTCCGGCTGGCACCACTCGGCAGTGGTTTCCTGACGGAACGCTGCGTTCGGAAGAAAACTACTCCAATGGGCTGCTCGAGGGCCCATCGAAGGAGTTCGGCCCTGATGGAAGCCTGCTTGTCACCGGACAGTACGCCCGCGGGAGGGTGGTCGGAGAATGGAAGCGTTACTGGCGGCAGAAACAGCTGCGCTGGTCAGGCGCATTCGTCGATGGCAAGAAAGATGGCAAGTGGATGTACTGGACCCAGTCGGGTCAGCTCCGTGCCAGTGTGGAGTGGGCACTGGGCGTGAGGAAAAGCGACTGGAAGCCGCTCATCGCCCACAAGCCGTTGACGCCAGCGGAACGCGCCAAGCTCGCGGAGGCGCAATGCAATGCTGGGTCGGAAAACTACTGTGCTGACGCCGGAGCGGGCTTTCTTCAAAAGGGCTGCGAGCTTGGAGCTGCCGGCGCATGCGCCGCGATTGCCGAAAAGCTGCCCGCTTCAGAGGCCAGTCAGCGCGACAAGTTATTTGAACGGGTGTGCGTGCTCACTCTCGATGCCAATTGTTCTGAGAAGGCAAAACGCTGGCCCGCCGTTATTCCAGAGATGGAGATGGGCTGCGAGAAGGGCATCGCGGGAGACTGTGAGCGGTTGTCTTGGTGGTATTCTTATAAAGCAGACCCGCTA
>JAIBBR010000183.1 GCA_019694575.1 Myxococcaceae bacterium | reverse complement strand
GCTCAGGCGCTCAGACGCTCAGACGCTCAGACGCTCAGACGCTCAGACGCTCAGACGCTCAGACGCTCAGACGCTCAGACGCTCAGACGCTCAGACGCTCAGCGAAGACCGTACGTGACGCCACCGACTACACCGTGGCAGCGACGAGCTCGGTTGCGCCCAGCGCGGCCTGACGGAAGACGTTGAGCTCGAGCTGCTGGCGCACGCCGATTTTCTCGAGCGTGGTGGACCATGCCCCCTGGGCGAGCTCAAGCACGCGGTTGATGGGCCAGCTGGGCAACAGACAGAGCATGTCGCGCAGGTACCCGAGAGGCTCAAGCCGGTGCACCTCGCAGCTGGCGAGTAGCGAGACGAGGGTTGCGTTCACTTCGCCGCCGTCGTCGCTGCCCACAAAGAGCCAGTTTTTGCGACCCAGGGCTTCACGGCGCAGCGCATTCTCAGAGGCGTTGTTGTGTATGGGCAGACGACCGTCGGTGAGGAAGCGCTGCAACGCCTCGCGCTGGTTCCGGGCATAGCCCACCGCCCGCGAGATGGGCGTCTCGTCGAGCACCTTGAGCGCCTCGTCATCGCACCAGCGGAAGAAGGCCTCGACGAGAGGTCGCGACTGCGCCTGGCGAAGGCGCAGCTTTTCGTCGGGCGGGCCGGCCTGCCCACTCGCGTTCGAGTTTGAAGAGGGCCTGAATGAGGCCAAGCGCATGCCTCGCCCTCGGGGCGTCGGTGTCGAGCGCCTTGAAGAAGTACCGCCGCGCGTGGGCCCAACAAGCCACCTCGACGACGGTGCCGTCTGCGTAGAGGTGCTCGTAGACCCAGTGCGCATCGGCAACGAGAAAGCCCTGGTACCCCGCCAGGAAGGTGTCGACGGCCTTACCGTCGTGGGTGGGCGAGTAGCGAAACAGCACGTGCCTGTCCGGGGCGACCAGCACGAAGAAGTGCCCGCGCCGGTACTTCTCGATGTCCTGCACCAGCACGCCGGTCGCGTCGGTGCAGAGGTACGGCGAATTCCTCACCGCGTCTTGCAGCATCGCCTCGACGAGGGGCTTCACCAGCTCTGCCACTGCCTGGTGCCACCCGCACACCGTGCTGCGCGCGAGCGGGAAGCCCTCGCGGCCGTAGATGCGCTCGAGTCGGTGCAGCGGTAGATGGTCCTGCCAGCGGCGGACGATGGTGTCGGCGAGCAAGCCTGGGCCAGCGAGCGCGCGGGGAATCGGCAGCTCGAGTGGCGGCCCCTGCAGCACCGAGGTCGACTCGCCCACGGCGAGGCCGTCGACCTTTTCCTTCGACGTGCTTCCCGCGCACCGTGCGCACCACCACGAAGGCGGCGGGTCGGCGTTCCACCGTCTCGCTCACGTCTTCGCCGATGCGGTCGAAGGCGTCGAGGCCGGCCTTCTGGACCTCGAGCTGCAGCACCTCGATGCTGATGCGCGGCAGGTTGTCGGGCACCGGCTTACGTCCCGTGGGCCTCACGCGCTCATGGGCTTCGACTCGGGTGACGGCCGCCGGGGGCGGTGGTGCCGCCGAGTGACCGGCCAGCATCGACAAGAGAGACAGCGTCGTCTGCTCGCCTTCGCCCTCGAAGCGTTAGCGCTGGTGACGGGTGAGGCCTGCCTCGAGCTTGCGGTACGCCTCGAGCAGCACCACGTACTGCCGCTTGTACTCGTCGCGCTCACCCTCGACGACAGCCAGGCGCTCGGCAATTTCATTGAGGCGCTCGTCGAGGGGGCGGGGGTCAGGCACGGCCCACAAGTAACCACTCTGACGCCCCGCACAAGAGCCTCAGTGCACGTCGCGTCGCTTTTTCTTCTCGCGAGCTAGGCCGGCAAGCAACTGCCCCAGTGCAGCGGCATCGATGCGCACCGACGCCGCGCCATCGGGGGCTGCCGGAAGGACGAAGAGCGCCCGGTGCAGTCGCTTCGACAGCAGGCAGTAACCATTCCGGTCCCACCACAGCACCTTCACCCGAGTGGGCTTCTTGCCGACGAAGACGTAGAGCGCGCCGCTCTGGGGCTCTTCGCACAGCGAGTCGCGCACCACCGCCGCCAGCGTGTCGAAGCTCTTGCGCATGTCCTGCCGCGCCGTACACACCAGCACCGATGGCGGAAGCCTCACCGCGCCTCGAGCACAACCAAGAGCTCACGCAGTGCGCGCGCATCGAAACAAGCGGGTACCCGCACCTCAAACCCATTTGGGCACGTCACCTCGAATACATCAGACACCACCCCCATCGAGCTGAACTTCGCAAGTCGGCCTCTCTTCTTGGTGTCATGTCAACGAAGCTCGTGGTGTCACCCGCCATCGCCTTGCGCTCGTTCTGGTGCCAGCGGTTGAGCGTCCATCCCTTCAGCCCCACCTCGTCGGCGATGCTGTGCTGCGAGCGCCCAGCCGCCTGCTGCTCGCGCGAGTACTCAAGAATGTCCCGCCTCAGCTCCGGCGAGAACTGCACCTTCCCGTCGACCTGCACCGGCATCGACGCTACCCGCGACTTCAGTTCTTCTTTGCTGCATGCCATCGCGCTCTCCTGGCCTGTGGCCAACTTCGAGTGCGCAACCCTCTACGCCTGCACTATCAACTCGACGCCGACGGTCTTCGCTGAACGGATACGCTTGAACCGTCTGAAAGCCTCGGCGCTCAAGTCTTTCGCCGTGACATGGGGAACGGGCGCGCCGTCCCAGGTGCGACCGAACTTGCGGAGAAGGAACGTCGAGAGTGCGTTACCGGTGAGCTGCTGCTTCGTGCTGCCCGAGCGCAAGTGATACTCACCCTTGTAGCTGATGGGCGTGACCGACGCGTCAACTTCGATCTCAATAACCAACTTGCCCTTCTTGGTGACCGCGCGCACTGGCACCACGAGGCCAAGCGTGCCGCGAATCTTGTTCGGCAGATCGACGAGCGGGCGATCAACATCGGCCGTGCCCACTGGCTCGCCCTTGTCATTCATGCCGATGATGAGCGTGCCACCGTCGGCGTTGGCGAAGCCGCAGAGTCACTTCAGGTACTCGTCGCGCCACGACTCCTTCCACTCGACGAGGTGCGTCTCGTGCTTCTTGCGCTGGGTGGTCATGCCCGGTCTTGCGAGGTTCTCTCAACATTGTTGAGAGGACTGGTCCCCCGTTCACGCTGCATGAGGTAGGACTCGACGAGAAACGTCGCGATGGTCTTCGCCGCGTTTACGATCACTGCGCATCGAGGTGCTCGGAGCTGATCTGCCGGGTGATGCCGATAATCTCGTGGGCCTTGCTGGTTCCGAACGCGGGGGCGTTAGACTTGGTTCGGTTCAATGGGGTTTCGCTTTCGAGTAGTTGTAATACGCGGCGATGTCGTGAAGACAGCCATCTTCTCGGTTCTCGTTTTTCTCTGGTCCCTCGTGGTCTCTAGACACGCCCCCGCCAATGCGGCTAGCTGCTCAATGCAACCATGCTCGTACACTCACTCGCCGTTGCGCTTCTCCTCGCGCAAGCCCCGTTGCCTCCTTGGGCCGAGGGAGGCACCAGTCAAGGCGAAGACTTGCGCATTTCACTTGCTACGTTCAGCCCGGGCGATGACCTCTTTTCATGGTGGGGCCATGGCGCGTTGATAGTCGAGGACCTGAAAGCCAATCACGGCCGCCTCTACAACTACGGCATGTTTGGCTTTGGCCCCGACAGCGCGTGGCAATTCGTGCAAGGCCGGCTGTGGTTTTGGGTGGGCGAAGACAGCATTGGCGGCACGTTCAGCGCGTACAAATCGCTCAACCGTGACGTGCGGGTGCAAGAGCTCAACTTGTTACCCGAGCAGCGGCTAATGATTGCCCGAGCACTGGCGAAAGTGGTGCTGCCGGAAAACCGCAATTATCTCTACCACCACTACAACGACAACTGCTCCACGCGGCCGCGCGACTTGATTGATCAAGCCTTCGGCGGGCAATTGTCGAAAGCGACGGCAGACAAACCGGCGCGCATGTCACTGCGGCTGCACGCGCGACGATACAGCGCGGTGAACCCCTTCATGGCGTGGCTGCTCGACTACGTGCAAAACGACGAGCTCGACCGGCCCATCACCGTGCGCGACGAAGCGTATTTGCCCGACGAGCTCGAGAAGCAACTCGCGGCGCTGACAGTGACACGCCCCGACGGCAGCACCGTGCCCGCGGTGGCGAAGTCGTGGACCTATTTTAAGTCCACGCGTCCTCCTCCGCTCGACGTTCCGCCCAACCCCATGGGTTGGCTGCTGCTCATCGGAGGAGCCATCGGTTTCTTAGCGCTCGCCCTCGCGCATTTCTGGCACCGCGGAGCGAAGTGGGCCCGCGTGCTGCTCGGTCTCGAAGTCGCGCTCTACGGCTTATTCTTCGGCGTGCTGGGCTGGTTTCTGTACCTGACGGGACTCTTCACTGATCACTCCGTCGCGCATCGCAATGAAAACTGGTTTCTGGCGAACCCCGTTGGGCTCGCTCTGCTGCCATTCGGCCTCATGCTCGCGTGGGGCTCGGTGAAAGCGAAGGCGCGTATTTTTTGGGTACTGGGGTTGCTCGCGGCCACCACTGTGCTTGGCGTCGTGGTGAAGGTGCTGCCGCCGTTCAACCAAGACAACTGGACCGCAATCGCAGTGATGTTCCCCGCGACGTTGGGCCTTTTTGGAGCCTTCTTCATCGAGCGCCTGTCGTCGAAGCGCTCGATGAAGTGACGCACTGACTACTTGAAGTTCACGGCCGCGAAGTCCCAGTTCACCAGCGAACCTAAAAACGTTTCCAAGTACTTGGCGCGCAGGTTGCGGTAGTCGATGTAGTACGCGTGTTCCCACACGTCGCAGGTGATGAGGCACGTCTGCCCCGTCTTCATGGGCGTCTCGGCATTGCCGGTCGTCGTTATTTTCAACTTCTCGCCGTCTTTCACCAACCACGCCCAGCCTGAACCGAATTGCGCCACCGCGGCCTGCGAGAACTGCGCCTTGAAGTCAGCGAAGTTGCCGAAGTCGCGCTTGATCGCGTCTGCCAGCGCGCCGGTAGGCTCGCCGCCGCCCTTGGGCTTCATCGAGTTCCAGTAAAACGTGTGGTTCCACACCTGCGCTGCGTTGTTGAAGACGCCGCCCGTCGAAGTCTTCACGATCTCTTCGAGCGACTTGTCTGCCTCGGGTTTGCCCTCGAGCAGCTTCTTCAAGTTCGTCATGTAGGTCTGGTGATGCTTGCTGTAGTGGAACTCCAGCGTCTCTTTGGTGAGGTGAGGGGCCAGGGCATCCATCGCATAGGGGAGAGGATCGAGCTCAAACTTCATGGCGACTCCTTCTTTCTTGAAAGTGAAGTGCGTACCGCGAATGGTCTCATGTCTAATCAGGACGCTTGCGTTCGTCATCGTGATTTTTGGTATGAGGGCCGTATGGCTACCGACGTGCGACAGATGATTACCGACCTCGAGGGGCGATTGACGGGCCTCCGGGGGAGTCTTTGACGTCGAGCGCAAACGCTCACGCATTGCCCTGATTGAACGCGACTCGACGCTGCCCAACTTTTGGGACGACAACGCCAAAGCGCAAGGGGTCTTGAAAGAGAAGACTGCGCTTGAAACGGTGGTGGGTGCGTATGAGCGCGCCGCCCGTGCGCTCGACGACGCCAAGACGCTGCTCGACTTGGCTGAAGAAGCGAACGACGAAGGCAGCCGAAAAGAAGCGGCCGGCATGCTCGACAACGCCGAGACTGAAATCAAAACGCTCGAGCTGCAGCGCATGTTGTCGGGCCCGCATGACAGGCACAACTGCTTCATGGACATCAACGCCGGCGCCGGTGGCACCGAGTCGATGGACTGGGCGTCGATTCTTTTGCGCATGTACACGCGCTTTTGCGAGAAGCGCGGCTGGAAGGTAGACATCAACGACTTTGTGGCGGGCGAAGAAGCGGGCCTGAAGAACGTCTCCATTTTCGTGCAGGGTGAATTTGCGTATGGCTACTTGAAGGCTGAATTGGGCGTTCACCGCTTGGTGCGCATCAGCCCGTTCGACTCCAACGCTCGCCGGCACACCTCGTTCGTCTCGGTCGACGTGTACCCAGAAGTCGATGACGACGTGAAGCTCGAAATTCCCGAGAAAGACGTCGAGATGAAGTTCATTCGTGGCGGCGGCGCGGGTGGGCAGAAGGTGAACAAGACGTCATCGACGTGTCAGTTGCGGCACATTCCCACCAATATCGTAATTACCTGCCAGACCGAGCGTTCACAGAGTGCGAACCGCGACATGGCCTTCAAAATTTTGAAGTCGCGCTTGCTCGACTTGGAAGAAAAGAAGCGCAAAGCCGAGCGCGACGCAGCTGAAGCGCAGAAGATGGACATTTCTTTCGGCTCGCAGATTCGCAGTTATGTGATGCAGCCGTACCGGTTGGTGAAAGACCTGCGCACCGGGGTTGAGACAGGCAACGTCGATAAAGTGCTCGATGGTGATTTAGAAGAGCTGATTACCGCACAGCTGATGGGGGTGAAGAACCCCGCGCGGTCTTTGCCGGAATAGTGGAACCTTGCGAGCCCCCCGCGCGTTGAGAGCGCAATGCGTGTGTTTCTGCTTCTCACCGCGCTGTCTTTTACGGCGCATGCTGAAGACCGCGTCGCCAAGGCCCGTGAACGCAGCCTGCAGCGGGTGAAAGACGCGTTCGCCTCCGCTGGAGTTACCTACCCACCGCAAGAGCTGCACCTGCGTGCATTCAAGAAAGAGAAAGTCATCGAAGTGTGGGCAGGTAAGCGTGGAGAACCGCTCCACCACGTCAAAGACTTTCTCGTTTGTGCGGCGTCAGGCGAGTTGGGCCCGAAACGAAAGCAGGGAGACTTTCAGGTTCCTGAAGGGCTCTACGAAATTTCGCGCTTCAACCCGCAGAGTGCCTTTCACCTCTCGATGAAGGTCGACTACCCGAACGCAGCTGACCGCGTGCTGGGAAGCCCCGGCGATCTCGGCGGCGACATCTACATTCATGGCAATTGTGCCAGCGTGGGCTGCCTGGCCATTGAAGACGCGCCGATTGAAGAGCTGTACGTGATGGCGCAAGACACGACCACGCGCCCCATCACGGTGCACATTTTTCCCAGCCGCAAAGTTGTTGAGGCCAGCGAAGGTGCACCGCACGCCGCGCTGTGGCAACAGCTCGAGCAAGCCCGCCTGCTCTTCGATGCCACCCATCGACCGCCCAAACGGGTGATTGATGCGAAAACCGGCACCTATGTGCTGGGTAAAAAACGACAGTAGTTACTTGCTCTTACGGCTTTTGAGATCCACCGGGAACCCGGGTCGTTCCACGTTGTCAGACGTGAAAGAATAAGGGGTCAGTTGCGCGTTTTGGGAGCACACTTTGTCGAGCGGCGTGATGGTTCTCGAATCGGCGGAGTCTCTCGATGGCTCGGAGCGGCTCTTGGTGGCGCGCTTGAAACGGCGCGAGCCCGCGGCGTTCGAGCTGTTGGTGAAGACGCGCAAAGACCGGGTTTATGACTTCTGCGTGCGAATGTTGGGTGACCGCGAAGAAGCGTTTGACGTGACCCAAGACGTGTTCGTCAGCATTCACGGGCATCTCGAAAGCTTCCGCTCTGATGCCACGCTCTCAACGTGGATTTTTCGTATCGCCAAGAACCACTGTTTGAATCGGCTGAAGTACTTGAAGCGCCGTGGCCGGGGAAAGTCAGATGAGCTGGGTGATGTGCCCGAGCAGGTCATTGGCGAAGCGCTGGGGCCTCCGGGGCAGCCCGATGAGTTGATAGAAGCGGCGCGGCAAAAGGCCCTGATTCACCGCGCGGTGAGCCAACTTGAGGAAGATCAACGCGTGTTGGTGGTTCTTCGTGACATCGAAGGCCTGTCGTACGAAGAGATTGTCGAGATTACGGACCTCGCGGAAGGAACGGTGAAGAGCCGGTTGCACAGGGCGCGGGAAAAATTGGCGGGCATTCTCGCCAAGCTTGAGGCGGGCGCAGCCGACGGAGGAAAATGAGATGGTGCAAACCCGACTGAGCGACAGCGAGCTGCAAGGGCTTTTCATGGGAGCGCTCGACGACGAGCTCACCGATGAAGACGTGGTGAAGCTCGAGCACGCGCTCAAAGTGTCACCTGACGTGAATGAGAAGTTCGTTCGTTACCAGCGCACCGTGTTGGCGTTGCGGCAGACTCCGCGCGAGCAAGCGCCTGAAGCCTTGGCGACGTTGATTATGCGGCGTTCGCGACGGCGCCGGGCGTTCAATCACCGCTCGCTGATCGACACGCATGCTTTCTACAATGTGCCGGCCGAGGTGATTGTTCCCCTCCTCATCGCCGCC
>JAIBBR010000182.1 GCA_019694575.1 Myxococcaceae bacterium | reverse complement strand
CAACCACAGCGGGGTGAACCAACCCGGAGCGACTACGAAGCAGCAAGGCGTTGGCTACAGCGCCCCAAATCGCCGCTCACACGCCCGCACCGCATCGTCAGTCAGCGGAGCCGGCCGCGGGTTCACCACTGACACCTTGCCCACGCTCACGTTGGGCATGAAGCAGTCTAAATAGCCGGGCGGCGGGCTTCGGTCGTGCGCCATCAGCCGCTCTTCTTTGGGGCGCGTCACCGGGTTGCGCGCAATCACCCAGTCATTCAAACCAGCGGTGTCGAGAATCGCCACGTTGGGCAGCACCCAGCCCACCACCCCCACGCACATTTGGGCGCTCACCGGGTTGTCGACAAACTTGAGCTTTTCACCCTCGGCCCGCGTGGGCAGCCAGCCCAGCTGCGCTTCATAAAAAATTTTATGCTCTTGGTGACGCATGCCCACGTGGTGCCAAATCAGCCACGCTTGCAGCTCGTCCCACCACTGCGCCACCGGGCGAAACGGGGGCAAAAACACCGCCGCAATCGGCATGCGCAGCACATGCGTTTCGGCGCGCGTGTTCAGGTTGTGCGTCATTTGCCAGTGTGTCCACGGAATGGGCCACGACACCACCACCCACGTCAGCACCCAGGCGAACGCGGGCAGCGGGCGGGTGAAGAGCCGCGCCGCGAGCCAACCGCCGCTCAAAAAAAGCAGCGGTATCAAGTAGCTGAGCACCCGGTACTCGAAGTGGTCTCCGCCGATAATCAGCGTGTAATAACCGACATGGCCAAGCAGCACGCCCACCACCGCGAAGGCCGCCAGGTTGTCGAACACCAGCGCCGTCAAAGCACCTCGGTGACGCTTAAAGCCCAGCGCCACGAAGGCCAACGCCAACGGCAACCACACCCACAGGCCATACTCGAGAATGAATGAAGCCAGGTAGCGCACGCCGCTCTCGGTCCACCGTTCGACGTGTTTGGCGTAGTAGGTGTTGGGCAACCACGCGCCGTAATAGGCGTAGCGCCACAGCACATGCACCGGCACTCCGAGCAACGGCAACGCGTGCAGCGCCGCCTGACGCACCGACAGTTGCCGCCGCGCCGCTTGCAGCACAAGCCACAACGCCACCGCCAACACCGCGAGCATACCGTCGGGCCGGGTGAGCGCCATTGCCAACGCGGCCGCGCTCCAACGCCAAGGCGCACGGCCAACAGCGCCACCACGCGCCAGGCGAAACCCTTCAACAACCCACCAGGTGAAGGTGAAATTGAAGAGCGAAGTTTCGAGGCCCGAGCTGAGCCAGGTAAAGAACGTGCGGTTGGTCAACGTACCGAGCAGCGCCACCGCCACGATGCCCCAACGCCATTTTTCACGGCCCGCGGGCAGCACTGCCTTCAACCCCAAGCTCACCACCAACGTCAGCGTGCCCAAGCCAATGAGCAGCGACAACACGCCGGCGCTTTGGGGAGGCGCCACGCCCGTCACTTTCCACACCGCGGCGAGCAACAACACCCATGACAGGCTGGTGTAGCCTTCGACCGGCTTGAAGGGTGGCGGGTTCCAAGTGAGGCCTCTACCGGCGAGTAAATTCGAGACGTAGCGAAACTCGATGTGCGCGTCGTCAGTCAAAAAGAAAAACGTGTGCCACCCCCAAACCGTCAACGCGGCCACTGCCACCCCCGCCAGGGCAGCCAGAATCAAGGCTTGGGGGTTGCGGTTGGGGGTGGTCATCTCACCCTGGGTATACCGCTACTGCTGTAAGCTCATAAAATCAGCGGGTTCGTAAATGAGAATCCTTCGGCAGCCGTGGTAAATCTTTTTCGCGCGCGCACCGATAATCAGCTCGCGCGACCATGACCGAGGCTCCATCACCTGATCCGCTCCTCGGCCAAACGCTGAGCGGACGATTCAAAATTCTCGAGCCCCTTGGCGCGGGTGGAATGGGTCGTGTCTACAAAGCGCTGCAGTCACCTTTGGAACGCGTGGTGGCGCTCAAGGTGTTGAACCCCCGCTACAACGCCAGCAAAGACCCCGGCTTCGAGCGCCGCTTTTTCTTGGAAGCCTCGCTCACCGCCAAGCTGCACCACCCCAACACCATTACGGTGCACGACTATGGCCGCACCGACGACGGCATCTATTTCATCGCCATGGAATATGTGGAGGGCGAGACGCTGGCCCAGCTGCTTCACAAGCACACCACGCTCACCTGGCAACGGGTGTTGCACATTGGTGGGCAAATTTGCCGCTCACTGCGCGAGGCGCACAAGGCGGGCATCATTCACCGCGACTTGAAGCCCGCCAACGTGATGGTGCTGCACGAAGAGACCGGCTCAGACTTAATCAAAGTGCTCGACTTCGGGTTGGTGAAGCCGTTCATGCCCGACGGTACTCCCGCGCCGATAGAAGCCGAGCTCACCCAAGCCGGCGTGCTGCTCGGCTCGCCGCTGTACATGGCTCCGGAACAAACGCGAAACCAGTCTGACCAACGTTCAGACATTTATTCGCTCGGAGTGCTGATGTTTCAATGCCTCGCCGGCAAGCCACCGTTCACCGGCAGCGATTCAATCGACATCATCGTCAAGCACGTGCGCGAGAAGCCTCCGCGCTTGCAGTCGCTCGCACCCCAGGTGCCCGACGAAGTCGACGCGCTGGTGATGAAGTGCCTCGAAAAAGAACCGGCCCACCGTTTTCAATCGATGGACGAAGTGCTCGAAGCGCTCAAGGCAGCCGCCAGTGGCAGTGGCGTTTCGGGTTTGTTCATCGACCTGCGCTCTCCGTCAGCGGGGCAAATGGCCGCCGCGACGTCAGGCTCGGTGTCTAAGCCGCGCACCCCGGCGAGCTCGCCCCAGCCAGTGAAGCCCGACATGCCGTCGTCAGTCGAGCTCACGCCGCTCACCGGTTCGTCGCCGCGCCACCGGCCTCGCGCCTGGCGCTATGGCGTGGTGGGCTTCGGCGTTGGCCTGCTCATCGTACTGGCGGTCTACGCGCTGCGTTTTTCGCAAGAGGCCGACAAACAAGGCCCCCTGCCGATTGAAGAGACGGCGATGCTTGCACAGCCTTTGCCGCCAGTGCAGAAACCTGCGCCCGCCCCCGTACCGAAACCCGCGGCGCCCATTGCCGTGGTGGTGAATACTGTGCCCGAAGGGGCACGCGCGCGCTATCTCGGTAAAGAGGTGGGTTCTACGCCGGTGAAATTGTCGTTGGTGCCCAACGAGCGGGGCGTGGTGTCAGCCGAGCTTTCACTGCAGCTTGACGGCTATGAGCCAGTGACGGTCGTCGCCGAAGGGCCGGGCCCTGAAGTATCGCTGGTGCAAACGCTGCAAAAAGTGAAAACGCCGGTCATCAAGAAACCCAAGCCGACGAAGCCGCAGCACCCCGCCGGCTACAAGGAGGACCCGTACCAGTGAGACGACCGCACCTCGCCCTCGCGCTCGCCCTGCTCATGGTGCCAGGGTTCGCGTTCGCCGACGCCCGCTCGCAGGCGAAGAAATACTTCAACCAAGGCATGTCGCTCATCAACGACGGCCGCTATGAAGAAGGCATTGACCGGCTGCTTCAGGCCTACGACATCAAGCCGCACCCCAACGTGCTGTTCAACGTGGCCAGGGCCTACGAGTCGCTGGGCCGCCCCGGTTTGGCGATTGCATTCTATCGCCGCTACGCCGAAACCGAACCTGGCGACTTGACGCAAGTCAACGCGGCCATCGCGCGCCTCGAAGCAGCGTTGCCCAAACCGCAGCCCGCAGTGGTGGCCGAGCCCGTGCGGCCCGCCGAGCCCGCGAAACCCGAGCCCAGCCGCGGCACCGTCGATGAAGCGACGATGGCTCGCCTGCAGACGCTCGCCGAGCGCATGGAATCAGCGTTGAGCAAAATCGAGGCGACCGCGCAAGCCACCGCGCAAAAACCACCCGCCGTTTCCACCGAAGGCCCACAGCGCGACGAAGACGATGACGGGCTCACCGAAGTGCCGTACGAAGAAACGGTGGTCACCGCTTCTCGCCGCGCACAGTCGACACTCGAAGCGCCGAATGCCACCACCATCATCACCGGTGAAGAAATTCGCCTTTCGGGCGCGCGGTCATTGCCTGAATTGCTGCGCCGCGTGCCAGGCGCCGACGTCATGGCGATGGGCGTGGCGAGCTATAACTTGTCTTTCCGCGGCTTCAACCAGCGCGTGGCGAACAAGGTGCTGGTGCTCATTGACGGCCGCACCGAATACCAAGACTTCTTGGGCCTCACGCTGTGGGGCAGCTTGCCGGTGGGCCTCGAAGAGATTGAGCGCATCGAAGTGATTCGCGGCCCTGGTTCGGCACTGTACGGCGCCAACGCGATGCTCGGGGTCATCAACATCATCACCCGCGCACCCGGCAAAGGCAGCGCCGCCGAGCTAACTGCCGTGGCGGGCAACAGCAACCGTGCAGGGGGCAGCTTCGTGGCCTCGGGCGGCAGCGTTTTCAAGTACCGCGCGTCGGCAGGTTACGAGCAATCAGACAAGTTCAGCCGCGACTACGATGACGGCCGGCCCGACGTGCAGAGCAACGTCGAGCACGACACATTGGGCCTTTCGGCGGCACGCGCCAACGTGGTGGCCACGGTCAACCCCAGCAAAGACGTGAGCGTCAGCGTGTCAGGCGGCGTGAATCGCTTCTTCACCGAGATTTACGCCCTCGGTCTATTGCGAAACTACTTCTTAGACGGCGTCAATGGTTACGCGCTCGCCGACGCCAAATTGGGCCCGCTCAAGCTGAAACTCTTTTGGAACCACCTCACCGGCTCTACCGGCCCGCAATATTCAGCCATTGGCCAGCGCTCGCTGCTCACCGTGCTCGAGTCGAACGTGTTCGACGGCGAAGCGCTCTTTCAACGCGAGTTCAAATTGCTGGGCACCCACCGCTTGGGCGCGGGTGCCTCGAGCCGGCTGAAGCGTTTGTCGTGGGGCTATTTGTCGGGCATGAAACAAGAGCTGCACGCCGCCGCGTTTCTGCAAGACGAGTGGCGCATCATCGAACGACTGTTGCTTACAGTGAGCTACCGTCTCGACTACCGCCCCGCGGTCGAAGGCGCGGGCCCCACCTTCGCCCACTCACCACGCGTTTCGTTGATGTGGCGCGTCAACGCAAGCCATGCGGTGCGCTTCAGCTTTTCGACTGCGTTTCGCGAGCCGACCTTCTTAGAAAGCTACACCGACATTCGCGCGCCGGTGCCGGGCATCAACGGCGCGTCGGTGCTCACCCAAGGCAGCACCACGCTCAACCCCGAGCGGTTGACGTCGTTCGAGCTCGGTTACCGCGGCGAATTGGGCAGCGCCGGCCTCACCTGGGAAGTAGCGCTCTACCAAAACCAGGTCAGCGACTTGGTGGTGCTCTCGGCGGTGAACCCGGTGCCTGCCGACCAAGCTTTCGACGAGCGCTCACAGTCATATCTGCTTGGCCGCTCGACCTTCACCAACGACCCTTCGTCATATGCCGCGCGCGGCGGCGAGGTGGGCGCCACCTGGGCCGCCGTCGACGGGTTGGACCTGCGCTTCTCAGCCGCGCTGCAAAACATTTCGAGCGACGCCGCCACGTCGGTGTGTGGCCCGTGCTCGCAAGCGCCGACCTTCAAGCTGTTTGTCGGTGCGACGTACCGTACTCCGGTCGATCTCGATTTCAGCATCGACGCGGCGTACACCACGGCAACGGTGTGGGTTGAACGCGAGCCCGACCCTCAAGACCCGACCCGCATCAGCAATTTACAGAACCCTTTACCCGCTTACGCCGTGGTGAATGCGCGCATTGGGTACCGCTTGCTCAAAGACCGAGTATCGGTCGCGGTGGTGGGCACCCAGCTCGCGCAGCCACACGCCGAGCACCCCTTCGGCAACCTGGTGAATCGGCGCGTCTTCGCCACTGTGACGGTGAAACCATGAAAGCGCTTTTCGCCGCGGCGCTCGTCTTTTCGTTGGGGTTGATGGGCTGCGAACCACCAATGGTGTATTCGACCGCTGACCGCCGGCAGAACACCGCTCTCTCGCGCATCGAAGGCGAAGTGGTCATCACTGGCAAGGCGCGCGGTGCGGTGGTGTTGTTTCTCTTCGATGCCACGCGGCCACCTCCGCCGGTGGGCACCGGCCGGCCTGTGTCATTGACGGTGGTGCCGCGCGATGACGTCTTCGCCGGCTCGAATGCCAACGACACCGGCCCTTTCGTGGCGCGTTATGCCTTCTCGCTGGTGCCGCCGGGCAAATACACCGTGCGTGGCTTCATCGACACCAATGCCGACTTCGTGCCTTGGTACAGCGTGACTTCTGAAGTGAATGGGGGCGACGTGGGTGGCGCGGCCATCGACGTGGCGACGGGGGCCTCACGCGTCATCGACGTGTCGGCGGAGCAACCAACGGTGGTCGACGTGCCGGTGAGCTTCAGCGACACCGCGACCGTCACGGTTGATCGCCCGGCATTCAGCGAGAGCACCGGCAACCCCACCATCACCGTCACCGCTTCGGGCGGTAACAAAGTATTCGATATCAACGCCACGCCGCTGAACACCGGCATCGTGCACGAGGGCAAGCCGGCGTTTTTGGTCAAGGCCATTGACGACAACAAAGACGGTGTGCCCGACGACACCAATGGCGACGGGCTGCCCGACGTGTGGCCGAAAATTTTCGTGCGCAAATTGTCAGACCTCGACAACCCGCTCGCTGACGAGAACGACGTCGACCGCAATGGCGTGCTCGACGCCAACGGCGCTGACTACGAGCATGTCAACCCGCTGACGGGCACCACCATACCCGCTGATGGGCAACCTGACGCGGTGGTGTTGGCGGCGGGCATTGACCTCACCGACATTTTGCCACTGGTGCTCGAACCCGGTGGCGCGCCCAAGCCGCAACCTACTGCGGTGGCGTCGCTGCACATCGTGATGAAACCCCTGGCAATCGACGTGTCGAACCCTCGTGCCCCCGCGCCGCTGCGGGCGCTGCCCAAAGGTCGCTATGCGCTGACGGTGATGCAGTTCACCGGTCAAACGTGGCGGGTGCCCAATGAGCTTGCTCCGGGTGTGAGTGAGCGCTTTGGCTTGCCCACGGTGGCGAGCCAGGCATTCGTGATTCAGGTGCCGTAGCTGCGCTAGAAGCCCCGCGTGCTCACCACCTTGCTCACCCGCACCGACGTCAGCCGCCACTTGCGCGCGCTCCATTTGATGCAAACGTTGAAAGACGCGCTCAAAGCGCACCTGCGTGCTGACTCGGCACAGACGCTGCGTTTCCCCGCTCCCAATGCAGGTGGCTCAACGTTGATTCGTCAGGCGATTTTGCCGTCTTTGCCGGCGTACGCGGTGACAGTGCGCAGCGAGCACCCGTCAGGCAAGCCGGTGTCTCGTGCGGTGTTGCAACTGCATGACGGCCACACCGGGCAACTGTTGGCCCTGATGGACGCCGGGCATTTGATGGCGCTGCGCGCGGCGGTGACTGGAGCCGTGGCCGTCGACTTGCTCGCTCCCCCTGACGCTGCGCACGTGGCCGTGTTGGGCGTGGGCCCGTCGACTTCGGGCGCGTTGAAGGCGCTGCGGCTGGTGCGCTCGTTGGAGCGGGTGCAGTTGTATGACCCAAACATGGCGTTGGCGACCGAGCTGTCATTCAAGCTGCACCATGAAACCAAGACACCGATTCACGCCACCGAGACCGCCGAAGAGGCGATTGGCGGCGCCGACGTGGTGCTGCTTGACCAAGCCGTGCGGCTGCCCGCGAAGGGCTTGAAGCCCGGTTGTCACATTTCGGTGCTGGGCGCCGAAGGGCTGCTCGCTTCTCCCCTGCCCGACAGTCTGGCGTCACAGGCCCGCCTCTATGCCGATGCACCCCACGCGGCGGTTCTCTGGGCAAAGACACCCATCACTGACTTGGGCGCGGTGCTGGCGGGCGAAAAACCGGGGCGTGAAAATGCAGCACAGACCACCGTGTGGCTCAGCATGGGGCCCGCGGTGCTCGACTTGGTCACCGCCTGGCATGTGTACGAAGGCGCGCGCGTTGACGACGCGCTGCCGCGGCTCGACTTCGAAAGTTGAACATCGCTTCAACGTTTCAGCAACCCAACACCTTGTTTTTCGGGCTGATTGCTCGCTGCGAACGCGTCTTTTCTGGGCGCAACTTGGGGAGCCTGGGCGCGATAACACAAGTAATCAGTGGCCTTTCAAGCCGCTCCACCGCCGAGGAAGTGAATGATTCTCGTACGCAATGGCCACCTGTCTCAACCTAGGCCTGCCAAGTCAGGTTTGATCGGCGCAGAGATTTCGAGGGGTTGAGATGAGGGTATGGCAGTCGAGGAATGATTCGAGGGCGAAATTCCTCGAGCCGGGCCCGCGACGGCCAATTTCGGGCTCGCGCCCTTCGCT
>JAIBBR010000181.1 GCA_019694575.1 Myxococcaceae bacterium | reverse complement strand
GAGAAAAAGTAAGAAAAAACCTAACTGGGCTGTACGGGTGAGGTGCCGCTGCGGAGCACGAAAACTGAAAGCTCAGGGTCGGTACCCAGCCGCGGCAAATGACTGCCTTTGCCGAAGCCCAAACCACGGTTCACATACAAATGGTTGCCGCGTACCGCGTACTCGCCGCGCAGGTACGGGTAGCCGGCCCGCGCAAATACCGCGTTGGTCACCCCGGGTATGTGAATTTGCCCACCGTGCGTGTGCCCCGACAAACAGAGCAAGCCTTGCCACGCCGGTAATTTGCGCGCCGTCTGCGGCAAGTGCGTGAGCACCAATTTCGAGCCACCTCGAGGAGCGCCTTTGAAGGCCGCCTCGACATCGTCATGCTCGGTGCGCCCGTCGTCGATACCCACGATGGTAAAGTCGACTCCGCGCAGGCGGGTGACGGTGTGATGGTTTTGCAGCACGGTGTGGCCCACGTGCTCGAGCCCACGACGCAGGTATTTCGCGTCGGTCCAGTGGTCATGGTTGCCCAGCACCGCGAAAGTGGGGCCCTCAATCGCGCGTAACAAGTCGGGCACGCGGTCATACGGGTCTCGCTTCGTCGTCACGTAGTCACCGGTGAGCGCTACCACGTCGGGCTTCTGCTCGTTGAGCGCGCGAATCGCCAAGATGATGCGCCCGTCGGGTGTGCCTTGACCCACGTGAATGTCTGACAGCTGCGCCACGGTAAGGCCGTCGTGCGCGGGGTCTAACGAGGGCATCCACACTTCGGTTCGCGTGATTTCAAATTGCTCAGTGGCGATGCGCTTGTGCTCGGCCTTGGCCAAGGTGGGCACCGTCAGCGCAGCAAGCGCGCCTGACAAAGCACCGCGCCGGGTGACACGCAACGTTTTGGGCATGGGAGTCTTTCGACGACAAAAAGAAAGGGTCTGCATCATCGCACGTGCGATGTACGCAACCCAAACCGCCCCGCCTTGCCGCTATTCCACCTTCGGGGCCTTTAAGCGCGTGTCCGCGCGGTGAGCGGCACCACGTACTTTTCAGCAGAATGTGTGCTCGAAAAGGCGACCACTTTTACGTCTACCAGGCCGGCCGCCAAACCCGCGGCACGAGACACCGATTCAGGCACCGGCGTGTCTTTGCCCTTGGGGCGAATCAGCCAGAGCGCTCCGTTGTCTTTCAGCTTTTTCTTTTGCTCGGCCAACGTAGCCAACGCTCTGGGCTCGGCCGCTTCGACAAAAATCGCGTCGAACGGGCCGCGGTCATCGATTTCGGCGCCCGCGCGGTCGAGCTGCGCGACGAATTCTTCGTCGAGCTCACCCACCAACGCCACGTGCACTCCGGGTTTCACACCCAACTTCTGCAGCACCGACTTGGGGTTCCGAATTTTTTCGGCCCACGTTGGCGCAATGGCTGCTCCCAATTCGAAACGGTAGCCCTGCAAACACAACCAATCACCTTCTACCGTGGCGTCGCGTGAAGCGGCGAATGACACGGTGACGCGGCCTTTGTGGCCCGAAAAGAAAATCGCGTCGTTCTCGAGCAACGCTTTACCGTTGTCGTACGAACTGCCCTTTTTCATGCGGCAATCGAGCTCTGCACCCATCTGTCTTTCCCCTTTGCAGCGAAGAACACCGCGAAAGCGTCAGCTGGTGACGTTGAAGCGAAAGTGCATGCAGTCGCCGTCTTGTACCACGTATTCTTTGCCTTCCATGCGCAACAAACCCTTCTCGCGCACCGCGGCTTCACTGCCCAGGCCGAGCAGGTCTTTCCACCCCATGACTTCGGCCTTGATGAAGCCCTTCTCGAAGTCGGTGTGAATGACGCCCGCGGCTTGCGGCGCTTTCCACCCTTTGTGAATGGTCCACGCGCGGCACTCTTTGGGGCCCACGGTGAAATAGGTTTGCAGACCCAAAAGCCGGTAACCGGCGCGCACCACCTTGTTGAGGCCCGGCTCTTCAAGGCCCGCGCTCTTCAAAAATTCAGGCCGCTCTTCCGCGGGGAGCTGCTGAATCTCGGCTTCGAGCGCCGCGGCCAGCACCACCACTTCAGCTTTCTCTTTCTCGGCAATGGCTTGGGCGGCCTTCACGTACTTGTCTTGCGGTGCGTCTTTGAGCTGACCTTCGGCCACGTTGGCGATGTAGAGCACCGGTTTGTTGGTGAGCAAAAAGAGCTCGCGAATCACTTCGCGCTCTTCAGCGCTCAACGGCTGCGCACGCACGGGAATGCCCTGGTCGAGCGCGGCCTTGGTCTTGTCGAGCACCGCCAGCTCAACCTTCGCCAGCTCGCCTTCTTTGCCCGCGGTCTTCGCCATTTTGCCGGTTTTCTCGCGGCGCTTCTCGATGGTCTCGATGTCTTTCAAGCACAACTCGGTGTCCACCACGTCTTTGTCGCGGGCGGGGTCAACCGACCCTTCGACATGGGTGATGTTTTCGTCTTCGAAGCAACGCAGCACGTACAGCACCGCGTCGACTTGGCGAATGTTCCCCAAGAATTGATTGCCTAAGCCTTCGCCCTTCGACGCGCCACGCACCAAGCCGGCGATGTCGACGAACTCGAGCGACGTGGGAATCGTCTTCTCGGGCTGCACCAACGACGAAATCTTGTCTAAGCGCTCGTCAGGCACTGGCACCACGCCGACGTTCGGCTCAATGGTGCAGAAAGGGTAATTGGCCGCCTGCGCTCCCGCGTTCGAAAGGGCGTTGAACAACGTCGACTTACCGACGTTGGGCAGACCGACGATGCCGATAGAAAGTGCCACGTGTGCTGACTCCTCAAAGAAGAAGAAACGCCTTTGCCATAGCGCAAAACCCGCTCAGCACAAACGGCGCCGGCTCTTGGCCAAAGAGAGCCACCCCAGCAGTGTGAACCAACCAATAGATACGCCTGCTTGGGCACAACCCCCGGTGACACCTTCGGCTTGCCCCGCATCAGGCGTCGAGACAGGCTCTTTGTCGCGCAGCCATTCATCAATGAACGCGGCGTGAAGGTCGACCCGCACGTCTGACGCTTGGCCGCATTGGCTGCTACCGCCCGTGAGCAAACCCACTTGCCGCGTCACTTTGTCGCTGAAGGTGTGAAACGCGGGGCCGCCTGAGTCGCCCACGCAGGTGCCTTGACTACCCGCCACGCCGAAGTCGATATAGCTGTCATTTTGCGCGGTGACGTTGAGGGTTATTTGCCGCCGCACCGCACTGCTTTGCGCGTCGCTCGCAGAAGTGCGGCCGTAACCCACCAAGCGAACCGACTGACCTTCGAAATTCGACAGCGCCGCGCGGTTGACGGCGGCCGGCGTGATGCCCAGAGGAGCAGATTCGAGCAGCAACATCGCCACGTCGGTAGGCCGCGGCATGTCATGCCCTGTCCAGGCCCATTGGGGGTGCAACCGCCAAGAAATAACTTCAGTAAATTCACCGGCGTTCAAAACGTTGGCGTCAGCCTTGTTACTGGCGCGAATGGTGACGCTGGTGGCTCCCGCACGTGCGGGGTCGACGCAGTGCGCGGCGGTGAGCAAACTGCGCGCCGAAATGAGCGTGGCGGTACACAGCCCGGTTTCACCGTTGTCGAAGCGCATGTCGATGATGAAGACGTTGGTCGACGTGGTGTCGAGTGAGCCTCCGACGATGGCCTGTCGCAGCAGTGATGCTGGCACGGCCGTTTCGCCGACGCACCCCATCGCTAGCAGCACCGCCGTCACAGCCAGCCCACCCCGCATAGAGGGCGAATGTTACAGCTCGGCTCTCTTTCGCACAGCGGGGCATCGCTCTCTTGGCCAGGCATCAACACCAATAGATTCGCGATCTTCCCCCGCTGGGGCTAAGAACCCCGACTGAGAAGAACCTTTCTTTTCCGCGCGGTATACATTTCAGTGACTTCTCGAAGAGCAGAAAGGGCGCACGCGTTGCTGGGCCAAAGGAAATCAACGTGACCGTCAACCGCGACGAATTCGCCCAGCTGGCGCAAGACTTCATCGCCCAAGAGCTGCCGGCGACGCAGATTACTTACGACACGGCCAAGTACCGGCTGTTGCTCAAGTACCCTGACGGCCTGCACCACTTCGTGCACCTCGAGTACGCGCTGTCTGAGTACAACAAAGCCACCCCGCTCAATAAGCAGCGCGCGTTGCGCCGGCGCTTGTGGACACTGCTGCCCACGCTGAAAGACATTCCCAAAGAGCGTATTTTGAAGCAGCTGCGGCCGCGTTTCTTCGAGCGGCAAACGCTCGCGCTCTACGATTACCGGCGCCGGCTGTACGCGAAATTAGACCCCGACATCACCGCTGAATTGAAGCCCGACCACCGCCCGTACAATTCAGAATTGGCGGTGGGTTTGGTATTCGAGCTGTCTGAACAAGCCGCCGACGTCACCGCTGACCGCCGCAGCAAGTGGGGCGAGAGCTTCGAAATTCTGCTCGACGTGGCAATGAAGAACCTCGACGTACAGGGCAACCCGAGCCGCTTCGAAAAATTACGCGAAGGGCTTTACGTGTCGAACACCGGCGACGACTACGACGCCGCCCGTTTGTTGATGCCCGATTTTTTGAACGGGTTGGAACTCAAGGGCGAGCCCATCGTGATGTTGCCGCTGGCCGCGACGTTGCTGGTGGCTGACAGCAATGACGACACCGCGTTGATGACCGCGGCTGATTTGACGCTGCAAGCCGGGCAGACTTCGCAAGGGTTGAGCGGCTTCGCGTTGGCGAAGACTCCAGCAGGTTGGGAGCCGTGGTTGCCGCCTGCTGACCGCCGCTCGTACGAAAAACTTTTGCTCACCCGGCTGCAGTCGAAAGCACGCGCGTACCAAGAGCAGCAACACTTGCTCGAAAACCTCTATCAGCTCGAGGGCGTCAAAGAAGCCGTGGGGCCGTTCGCGGTGCTGCGCGGTGACGAAAACGAGGTACTCACCGCCACCATGTGGCTCTATGGCACGGTGGCGCTTTTGCCCAAAGCTGACTTGGTTGAATTGGTGTGGCCCACCCCCGCAGGGCAAGACGAGCCACGCACCTGGGCCATCAAATGGGAGCAGCTCTTAAAATTGCTCGGTGACCGCATGACGCCGACGCAAGAAGTGCCGGAGCGTTGGCGGGTGCGGCAGTTTCCCACTGACGATGAGCTGCTCAAGCTGACTGAGTTTGAAGACACGCGGCCGTAAATTTAGCTCGCGTTCGGTAAACCCTTCACCACCACGCCCTCGGCACGCACGCGACAGTTGATGCCACCCAAGTCTTCGAGCGACTTTTGGCTCAACTCGCGATCTAAAAAGTGCACCCGCTTCAAGCCAGTGGGAATCTTCGAAAGCAACGATGCGATGACGAGTTTTTCGGCACGCGGGTCACCGCCATTGGTGATGAAGAAGCGCTCGCCCTTTGCGTTGGTGCTCGCTTCACCGTTAAAGAAATTCATCAAATACTTGTGCGGTTGCTGCGGGTTCATGAAGGCACCGGCCATGCGGTGCACTTCCATTCCCGCTGCTTTCAAATCAGCGGCGCTCCGCGTCTCAAAGCGGGCCACCATCTGCGCGCGCGCCTTCATGCTCTTCAACTGGCTCTCGAGCTTGGTCCCTGCCTCGGTCCACTCTTTCAGTTTCTGCTGCTGGCGCGCACGCTGCTTAGCGTCAGCCCCAGGTGAAAGTGGCCTCGGCCGGCTGGCGGCGTAATCATCGCGCAACCAGCGCTCTTGCAGTGCAAACGCCTGATGCGCATCGTTGAGCACCACCTGGCCCGGAGCGAAGACGGCCATGCCCATATCGACATGAAAATCTCCCGGTTGTTCGACGAGGTGAATATTCTTCGACTTGAGGCCCAAGTCGTCAGCTATCGCATCGAGCGTTTGGCGCTCGTCGAATTTTTGGCCAGTGTCTCGCTCCATCAACTTACGCGTCACCGCCACGCTGTCGCGACCCACCAACCCGTAAGTTTCACCTGATGGAAGCGTGCCGGAGAGGAAGTTGCCTCCTTCGACATGGCTGGTGTCGATACGCAAAGGGGCGTCGCTCGCTGCCGCCAACGCTGCGACCGCCCTTTGCGAACTCCGCTCCCCGACCGCACCAACGGTCAGCAGCGCCGTCACGTCGGGAAACTTCTTGAGAAAGCCAGCATCTGAAATCAGCTCGGCCCACTTCATTTTCGCGGTATCAACGCGTGCCTCGGGGTACCAGCGACGCAGCCGATCTTCATAAACGGCCGCCGCGTTGTTGAAGTCAGGAACACCCTTCTTTTTGCTGTGAAAGAAGGCGGGAACGCTGATGCCACCGGCTCGATCAATTGAGCCCTGGTCTTCACTCCAATGGTCTTCTCCCTCGGCTTTGAAGCCAACCACCTGCACGTTGTCGAGGCCAGCGTCTTTCATTTCTTGGCGCGTCGATTTCACCATTGCTTCATCGACCCGCAGCACGACCGAAAAGCCTTCATGTTGGCCAATGCGCGCCATTTGCGGCACCAAACGGCCTGCGGTGACGTCGCCTCCGAGATCAGCCATGTGAAACGCAGTCACCTGCAACGAAGTGTCTTCTGGCAAAACCGGGGCGGCTCTGGCAGCTCGGCCACCCCTCACCAAACCGTGCTCACGCTCTGTCTGCGCTTGCTGCAATGTGCGTTGAAACGCTGCGTCATCGACTGGCTTGAACTTGCGCGCTTTTAACATCGGCGCCCCGACAATTTTGTCGAGGGCAATTTGCGCTATTAACTTACCAGTGCGCTCGAAGGTACGAATCGGCTCACCGTCTAACCGGGCGTTGCTGATAACAGGCGCTATATGCTGCGCCGAAGCGGTTTTTCCCGCTTTCGCCAACGTACCTTCTGTGGCGCTGTTAACCCACGCCGCCTTCTTTTGTTGCCCTTTCCGAGCAACAGTCTCGTTCTGTACCGCGCGCGATGGCGCGAGAGACCGCGTATGCAATTTGAAGGTTGTTTTGACTTGCACCGAAAACTCCTCATACCCAACAAGAGAAGCTTCGCTTACCTGTTCTAAAACAACGAGCCCGCTTGAATAGGCGGGCTCGCATCAATCAAGAAACTGCGAAACAAAAGCCCTAAGCCGCCGTCTTCTGCGACATGCCTTTGCTCAAGTCGGTGATGAACTGCTCGGCCAACTGCCGGTGCTTGGCGTCGTCGAGCTTTTCGACCATCAACTTCTCGGCCACGGCGATGGCGATGTTCACCGCTTCACCCTTCAATTCCGCGCTGGCTTTGCGGCGTTCTTCGTCGATGGTGCGGCGCGCTTCGGCCTTGTAGTCCTCGGCTTCTTTGCGGCTCTTCGCCATCATGTCTTCGCGGAACTTTTCCATCGCCGCCTGGTTCTTGCGAACCTCTTCCGCGGCTTCTTGGCGCGCCTGGGCGATGGCGGTCTTCTGCTCGTTGAGCAACTTCTCGGCTTGTGCCCGCTCGTGTTTCGCCGACTCGATGGCGCCCGCGATTTGCTTCTCGCGCTCTTCGACGGCAGTCAAAATCGGGCCCCACGCCACGCGCTTGAGCACGAAGGCGACGATGATGAAGGTAATCAACGTCCAAAAGATGAGGCCGGGTTGTACGTCGGTGAAACCAGCTGCCAACACGAGCGTTTTCATAAAGTGCTTTCGTTCGTTACGTTTGAAGCGGTTGGAACAAGAGCGGCTCTACCACGCTTGAGCCGCCCTTGCCCGACACTGCACTAGGTCTTGGTGGCCAAGATGATGCAGATAACCAGCGCGAACAGACCCACGCCTTCGATGAACGCCGCGGGAATAATCATGCTGGTGCGCAAGTCACCCGTCGACGACGGCTGACGCGCCGTGCCTTCGAGAGCAGCGGTGGCCAACTTACCAATGCCCAAGCCCACGCCGATAATCGCCAAGCCAGCGCCGATGCCCGCCGACAAGTACGCCATTGCTACGTTGCCCATGTTTTCCATGCCTTCCTCTTAAATTGACTCGCTTCTCGGGGGAGTCGTTCTACCGCCCATCAGGACGACCTCCTGGCACCCACCGTGGGGCCAGGGTTCTCTGCAAAACTTTTTTAGTGCGCCGCGGCCTGCTCGTCTTTGTGCTCGTCGTGGCCGTGGTGCCCCATCGCCACGCCCATGCCGATGAAGAGCCCCGAGAGCATGGTGAAGATGAACGCCTGCACGAAGCCGACGAAAATTTCGAGCATGAAAATCGCCACCGCCATGGGCACGCTCACCGCCGCCATCGCCGGGTGGAGCATGAAAATCAACCCCAACAAAAAGAAGAGCACGATGTGGCCGGCCACCATGTTCGCAAAGAGCCGAATCATCAATGCGATGGGCTTGGTGAACAGACCGATGATTTCCACCGGCACCATGATGGGCCAGAAGTACCAAGGCAGCCCGCCACCCAAGTGCGCAATGAAGCCCCACACCCCCGCGGCACGAATGCTCGCCACCTGCGTCAGCACGAAGGTGCAAATCGCCAAGCCCGCGGTGAGCGAAATGTTGCCGGTGGCAGTGAACATGTTGGGTATCAGGCCCAACATGTTCATGAAGAGAA
>JAIBBR010000180.1 GCA_019694575.1 Myxococcaceae bacterium | reverse complement strand
GTATGCGGCGATCGATCGGGCGTCGGGCGTGGCCGGCAGAATGCTCAGCAGCGCGCGCGCGAAACGGCGTGAGTTTCGTGGCATGTCTCACGCACTCACCGCTGGTTAAGGTACCGCGGGCGCTTTAGTCAAAGAGCGCCTGAACGAATTCTTTGGCTTCGAACGGCCGGAGGTCGGGCGCTTTTTCGCCTACTCCGGCCCAGGCCACCGGAACTTTCAGCTCGTCACAGATACCGATAATCACCCCACCCTTGGCAGTGCCATCGAGCTTGGTGAGCGCGAGCGCGGTGACTTGCGTCGCATCGTGAAACTCGCGCGCTTGGGCAATCGCATTTTGACCCATGGTGGCGTCGAGCACGAGCAGCACTTCGTGCGGGGCGCCGGCTTGGGCTTTGTCGATGACCCGCGAAACCTTTTTCAGCTCTTCCATCAAGTTGGCCTTGGTGTGCAGCCGGCCAGCGGTGTCGGCAATGACCAAGTCAGCACCGACCTCTTGCGCCCGCTTGATGCCATCGAAAACAACTGAAGACGGGTCAGCGTCTTCTTTGCCCTTCACCAACTCGGCACCAGCGCGCTCGGCCCACACATCGAGCTGATCTGCCGCGGCGGCGCGAAAGGTGTCGCCCGCGGCGAGCACTACTTTTTTACCTTCGGCCACTGCTTTTGCGGCGAGCTTGCCAGCCGTGGTGGTCTTGCCCGAACCATTGACTCCCACCACCATAATCACGTGCGGAGGACCTCCACCCTTGAGCTGATGGTTGGCCTTCAAGTCGACGATCTTCTCGATTTCGTCGCGAATCACGGTCTTCAATTTTTCAGGGCTGTTGAGCTCGTTCTTGCGCACCTTGTCACGCGCGGCCTCAACCAAACGCGACGCCGTTTTCACGCCAATATCGGCCGAGAATAAAATCTCTTCGAGCTCAGCCAGCACACTGTCGTCGATGGTCTTGGGCTGGCCGAACAAACTGTTCAACCGCGCCATGAACCCTTCGCTGCGGGTTTTGGCCAAGCCCTGCGCCAATGTCTGACCGGCCTGCGCTTCGACACGCTTCGATTCGGCGGCGGCAGCTTCGGCAGCGGCACGTTCTGCTTCTTTGCGCGCTTTGTCTTGGGCTTCGAGAGCCGCGTAGGCGGCGTCTTCTTGTTCTTGCCGCTTGCGCTCTTTCTCTTCAGCTTCTTGCGCTTTTTTCTCGCGGTAAGCGTTCTTTTTGAACTCTTCAATCTGCGCCTTGAGCACCTTGGCTTCGACGGCCAAGCGGTCACGCTGCAGAGCGTCTTCGACTTCTTTCGCTGCTTCTTCGAGCTGTTTCTTGCGCTTCTCGAGGGCTTCGGCTTCGAGCCGCTCGTGAATCGCCAGCGGGCGCTTGGCGCGGCCCGGCGTCAACGCAGGTGAAGGAATACCTTCGATGTCTTCTTCGAGTTGATGCTGATCGACCTTCGCCGACTGCGGCTTGGGCAACAACAGCTTGACGATGACAAACAGCAACAAGCCGGTGACGACCAGAGCACCAACCGCGATACCCGCCCATTCGAGCGTGGAGAAAGATTCCATGATGGGACACCCCTCTTAGCGCGCGCCGGTTGTGAAATGAAGCAACAGAGATATAAGTCGCGCCTCCCATGGTTCGTTTGTTTGTTTCGCTCATGGTTTTATGCTTCACCGGCGCGTGCATCGTGCCGGCTCCCAGTGGCAACGCGCCCGGCGCACCAGAGCCTTCTCAAGCGCGAAAAGCCGCGGTAGCCGCGTCGCCTCCGCTGGACATTCGCAATGGCGCCAACCTGGGTGACAAGGTGCTCATCGACCGCGTGGTAGCGATGCCCGGGCGGTTTCTGCCCGGCGAGTCAGTGAAGATGGCGGTGTTCTTCAAAGCGCTCGACGAAATTCCCGTCGACTACACGATTTTCGTGCACATCGAAGACGCTGAACGCGGTGAGCGGGTCGGCCAAGTCGACCATGCGCCGCCCAAACCCACGTCAGAGTGGAAAAAAGACGAAGTCATTCGCGACGAATTCGCGGTCTACATTCCTCCCAATGTCAACCCACGCGCGGTGAACGTGCTGCTCGGCTTGTGGGACCCTCGCACCGACCAACGCTTGCTCTTACGCAACGGCGATAACGTTCGCAGCGACGGCAACAACCGCATTTTGATTGCGCAGATTCCCCTGGCGCAGTGACGTACTGGGCGTTATCGAAGCGCGGTTGCGAGCGAGGGCTTCATGTGCCGAAACATCAAATTGCTTCACCACTTCGAGCCGCCAGCGACTGAAGACGAAGTGCGGGCCTCGGCGTTGCAGTTCGTACGCAAGCTGACGGGTATGAATGCACCGTCGAAAGTGAACGAGAAAGCCTTCGCGCATGCGGTCGAAGAAATGACGCACCTCACCCTGCATCTGTTTGAGCATTTAGAAGTGCATTCGCCGCCCCGGTCGCGCGAGGCCGAAAAGCAGAAGGCCATTGCGCGCGGAAAGAAGCGTGAAGCGCAGATGCGGGCGAAGTACGGCGACAAGCCTTCAGCGAAGGCTTAGAGCACCGTCAACTTGGGCTTAAGGCTGACGGTGCTCTTAAAAAAAGTTTAGTTGCCGCCCGTTTTAGACGGCGCGACGTCTCCCCCTGCGGCGACACACACCGGCTTGGTCTCGGTCGCTCGGCAAAACAGCACCTCTTGGCTCGAGGTCATGATTCCAAAAAGGCTCGATGACTTGGTCACCCAGACACCTTTCGAAAGGTCAGTCTGCGCCGTGTCTGGCGAGAGGTTGGTAAAGGTGGCACAGCCGAACGAGGACACTGCGAGCACTGCAAACAGGAGCGTTTTCATGCTGGCGGAAACCCGGCATGCCCCCAGTGTGTGCAACAAAAAGTGAAAAAAACGTCAGAGACGGTGACTTGTATCAGCTTGATCTCTCGACCTCGGTCGAAAACGAGTGGCTGTGCGCGCAGCTGCTCCCGGCGCTCGCAAGTGCCTTGCGCTGCGTGTGCGCTGGCGACCTTCAAAGGGCAGCGGGTGTTGATCGTCGAGCGGTTCGACCGCGCTCTGTCTCTCAATGGCAAATGGATCATGCGCCTGCCGCAAGAAGACTTGGCGCAGGCGACGAAGACACCTCCTGGCCAGAAATACGAGCGCGATCGACGGGCACGCCAAGAACTTCAGTCTTTTCATCGAGGCCGAAGGCCGTTTTCACCTCACGCCACGCTACGACGTACTTTCGGCGTACCCAGTGAAAATGGCGATGGCCGTCGAGGGCAAAAGTCGCCACGATGATTGGAAAGAAATTCGCTGGCGGGCTACCAAAAAAGCGCCGGAGCAGCCCTGTAAGCCGAGTTCTGTCAGCTCCCGCCGAGTTGCCTCGACAGAAACAGCAGCGAACATTCATCTAGGGCCCAAGTTGCCTTGGGGCCTCATCAGCGAGCAACCCGAGAGCATCGGGCGGGCCGCCCGTGTTGTTTCGGCAAAGAAACAACGCTCCCCTATTGGCTCTTGCTCCAGGTGGGGTTTGCCATGCCAACCGATTCACACCGGTCGCGGTGCGCTCTTACCGCACCCTTTCACCCTTACCAGTCAGAGAGAAAACGCTCTGACTTCGGCGGTTTGCTTTCTGTTGCACTGTCCTGCGACTCACGTCGACTGGTCGTTAACCAGCACCCTGCCCTCTGGAGCTCGGACTTTCCTCCCGCCACCCCGTCTTGCGGTGACCGGCGTTCGCCCGGGCTGCTCCGGCGCGGCACCGATACCACGAGCACCGCCTTCAAGTCGAAATGCTGGCCAAACCGGCTGATATTTCGTGAGTATCGCGTTGCCGCCGCTTGCGCTCTTGCACCATGGCGTGAATTTCATGCCGCTCGGGCCAACGCACTGCCTGCCACAACGGAGGCTCTACCCCTTCAACCCGCGCCAAGGCTCCCGGCGCCAACCGGTGCATCGCTTCGAAATCGACGACGACGCCCGCCACGCTCGCCTGTGCCGCGCCGCCTTTAAGCAACACCAGGCGATCGGCTTCGGGCAACCAGGTGGTTACGCCCTCACTCCACTGCGTCATCGACGGAGTGAAAACATCTTCACTTTTTACCGCCCGATGGGCCGCAATGAATGACTCGGTAAACGGCGTGAGCGCCGACTTTTGGGCTTCGTAGAAAACGTGTCGCTCGAAGGCCCGCTGCCCTTTCACCATGCGGCTCAACCGCGCATCAGAGGGCGACCACGCCTGCCAACGCCCTCCCTCGAAAATGTACGGGCGCAACGACAGTGGCCGGTGCCGGGTGAACTGCTCCGTCACCCAGCCATTCAAGGCGAGGAGCGCTGGCCAATCGTCACTCCCCACGATGATCAGCGCATCGGCATGCGGTGTGTACGCCACCGGCTGACCTCGAATGGGCAGGCGGCTCAGCACTTCGGGTACCAACAACCGCGCTGCGTCGTTGCTGTCTTTCCACGGTGAACGCCACGCGCCTGGCACCACGGCGTGCCATTCGCCCAACGAGCGCTCGGCCAAGTTGCGCACCGCCCGCGTCATTGCCGCGCGATGCGAAATTTGCCAGCGCTTGAGCTGTTCATCTGAGACCGAGCGCCCGGCATCGAAGGCGATTTTCACTGACAAGCCATCGACCAGCGGCTCGCCCCGCTCGATGTTGATTTTGCCCACCACGTCTTCGACCGTGTTCACCCCTTCGATATCGATATGGGCGATTTTTTCGAAGATGCCGATGTTTGATGCCACGTTAGAAATGACCTTGGGCAACAACCGCGCGCCGTGTTCTTCAAGCGCGCCGTGCACGTTTTCTAACGGGAAAGACAACACCCACTCGCGCACAAAGCCTGCGCGTGCCCCTTCTGGCAGCTTGGCGTACTGCGCGTAAGGCTGCTCGAGCGAGCAGAAGCCAACCTGTGGGCCCTGGTCGACCTTGATGCGAAAGGCTTCTTCGAGCGCCACCACCCGAGCACTGGGCAACTGCTCGTTGAAAGCGCTCAGCACCTCTTGCAAAAACGCCTCACGGTTCGGCTTGAACCACTCTGACCAAAAACGCATGTGCGGGCCCTCTCTCCATCGGCCTTCTGTTCGTCTTTGACGAAGGCCGGTGAAACGGGTTGCACCTTTTTCATGAAGAAAAGACCGCGGTCAGCGTGCCGGCGGCTTGAGCGAGTCGAGTACGGCCTGTTCTTCGGCGTTCAACTCGTCATTCACGCCACCCGACTTGGTCAGCCGCTTGAGCTTGGGAATCAGCCGCTCGAGCGAACCGACACGCTTTTTCTCGTCAAGCCGGCGCATGGCGAAGCGCTCACGCAAACGCTCTACCTCGCTCCATGCGAGAGAGAGAAAAACGCGGGCTTCTTCAGGTGTCGGTCTGGCCATGGCACGTGACTAAACGGTAACCCCTGGTAGAGGAAGGGCAACTTTTCGAAAACGCGGCGATCGCCAATTCAGGAACTTTCAACATTCCCGCGCAGGGCAGCCCTTACCGCATGCACGCCATGGCGTATGAAAAACGCGCCAAGGGCAGCACTCAGCAAGAGCCGCATGAGCTACAGCAGCTTGGCCTGCACCGTCAGCTCAACGTTGTTCTTCATCACTCCTGACAGTGGACAGCCGTTCTTGGCGTCTTCAGCAGCTTTCTTAAAGGTAGCGTCGTCTATACCGGGCACGTTGCCTTTCACTTCGAGCGCGCTCGACTTCACCTCCATGCCTCCGCCCCCTGCTTTGGGGCCGAACGTCACGACACAAGACGTTTCCAACTTGGTGGCCGGCTTACCTGCCTGCGCTAACCCGTGGCTCAGCGCCATGCTGAAGCAGCTCGCGTGCGCCGCGGCGAGCAATTCTTCGGGAGTGGTTTGCGCGGCACCTGCGGTCTCGGCGCGGCCTTTCCAGCTCAGGGTGGCGCCTTTGAACAAGCCATTGCCCGCCGTGGTCGTGCCTTTGCCATTCATCAAATCGCCTTCCCATGTTGCGCTCGCTCGGCTTTGCATTGTTGTTCTCCGGTGAAGGGTTTGTTGTGCTGTATCTAAACGACGCATGCGAGCGGCGCGATGGTAAATCGAGCCTCAAACATCGAAGACCGCCACGGGCGTTATGGCAATGGCCACAACCACACTCGCCGAGCAGTATCGTGCGCAAGAGCCGTGGCGCAGCTGGGACCGCGCGCTCTCGCTTTTGCCTTTGAAGGCGGGGCAGCGCGTCTTCGACTTGGGTTGCGGTACCGGCCAAATGAGCGGCCGGCTCCACCGCGCTGGCTGCGAGGTCATCGGCATCGATGCGCATGGCGAACTCCTCGATGCTGCCCGCCGTGACGTACCCGGCGTTCGCTTCGAGCAGCTCGATTTACGACAGCTCACACCTCAGATGTTCGGCCTCGTTGATGGCATTTGGTCGAGCTTTACTGCTGCGTATTTCACCCGTCTCGAAGACACCGTACAGAGTTGGGCCCGCTGCCTCGCTCCGAAGGGGTGGCTCGCGTTGGTGGAAATGGAAGATCTCTTCGGTCATGAGCCGCTTTCTACCGAGCTGAAGCGCGATGTTCGTCAGTTCTACGAAGAATCGCGCGTCGCGGGCCGCTACGACTTCATGTCAGGGGTGCGGCTGGCTCATGCAGTGCGTGAAGCCGGCTTGCGCGTGGTGCACCACGAAGCGCTGCCCGACCGGGAGCTGTGCTTTCAAGGCGCCGCGAGCAATGACGTGCTGACCGCTTGGCAAAATCGCCTCGCACGCATGGGCAGCCTGCAGTCTTTTTTCGGAGCAAGGTTCAGCTTCTTTGAGCAGGCCTTTTTGAGCGCGCTCAGGGCGGCTGAACACAGGTCAATGACGAAGGTCACACTGGTGGTCGCCGTGAAGTTGCCGAGTGACCTGCATAAACTTTCACCCTGATGCGCGTTTTTATATATAACGACTTATATATAGCTCCTAAAAATAGATTATGAGCTATATATAAATTCATATGCGTTCGGCCGTCCAAGATATTCTGCCGCTCAAGCTAAAGCGGGCACTGCTCAAACTTGGCTCAGACATCGCCATCGCCCGTCGAAAACGCAGCCTGACGGCACAGATGATGGCTGAGCGTCTAGCCATCTCGAAGAGCACCTACGCGCGCGTCGAGAAAGGTGACCCGACCGTCTCTCTAGGGGTGTACGCGATGACCTTTTTCGTGCTCGGGTTCCAAGACACAGTTGGCGACCTCGTAGACCCCAGCAAAGACCGCGAAGGTCTGCTTCTCGACGTTGAGCGGCTTCCCAAGCGCGTGAGGGTCAAGAAACAACCGAGGCCGCTGTGAAAAGAGTCATTCGCGTTTTCGTGGGCGACCAGGCGCAGCTCGTCGAGTCTTAAGCGCTTCGACGATGGCGACCCGGCAGCACACTTCCGGATCGTGGTAGGCATGACCCCAGATGTCGCCTCGCCCCTACCGGCTGGAGTTTTACGAGGAAGCAAGCGGCGACGCCCCGGTCGAACGATGGTTGCAGAAGCTGTCAACGATCGAGCGCTATGCCCTCGGCTCGGCGCTTGACGGCCTGCTTCAGCGGATCGGCCCCGAACTGGCTATGCTTCGACCCCAGTACTGCTCCAGTCTCGGCGCCGGTCTCTACGAGTTCCGGCTCGAGGATGTCTCCGAAGAGCTTCTCCGACAGCTCGGCAAGAAGGCGCGCAAGGCTCTCGTCCGGGTTCCCATCAAGGCGTTGTTCAGGGTGTTCTTTCACCCGCACGGCAATCGGTTGCTGTTGTTGCTCGCCGCCTACGACAAGGCGAAGCAGCCGAGCCCGGCGTACCAGAACAAGCAGATTGGCCTCGCCCGCAAGCGGCTCACCGACTGGCAGGCACGGCAGCGGCGCCGCAGATCGCCTTGACGCGGCCATGTATAAAGCCCATATTTACCTGTAGAGGCAACGACAGTGGCGAAGAGCTGGAAGCAGTTCATAAAAGGTGTCGAAGCGGAGGCCCAGGCCTCTGGGGCTGAGCACAACCGCGCCCTGCGAACGCTCCGCAGCTACTACCGGCAGCTTGGCGCCGAACTCGCCGAAGAGCGGAAAAAGCTGGGCATCAGCCAGGAGACGCTGGCAAAGGCCACGGGCATCGACCAGGCAGAGATCAGCCGCATTGAGCGCGACCTCGTGGATCCTCGGCTCCAGACCTACGTGAAGCTCCTCGACGGCATGGGCTTGCGGCTCCGCGTGGAACCCGTCGGACGAGGCAGGCTGGAGAGCCGGCGACGGCTCAGCGCCCGCACCTCCCGGACTTGACCGACCGGGCATTCATCAGCCCGATCAAGAACAGGCCCCATGGCCTCAGATGAGCGAGAATGTCAGCGGGGTGACCATGGGCTTTCGGTTTCGGCGAAGCGTCAAGCTGTTCCCTGGTGTCCGGGTCAACGTCGGCCTGAGGCGCTCGTCGTTGAGCATTGGCGGGCGTGGAGCGAGGGTGAACCTGTCGTCGCGGGGTGCGCGCAGCACTTTTGGAGTTCCAGGCACGGGCATGTCGTGGTCTTCCGGCGGGAGCCGCGGCAGAT
>JAIBBR010000179.1 GCA_019694575.1 Myxococcaceae bacterium | reverse complement strand
GTGTCGAGACCCAGGACGACGACTTCAAAATATCAGAGTGAGCCTGCATCACCGTGGCGAAGGCGTTCAGTCGACTTCAGTCGACCCGATAAGAACCCTTCGCCTTTAGGCGAAGGTAGTCAGTTGGGAGGCCGACTGCTGTCAGCGGCCTGTACTTTCGATGTGGGTAAAAGGCGTGCTACGCCAAGCAACCTCATTCGTTCACGGAGCCGATGATGCGCGCTTTTGCCCTTCGAATTTTGATTGCCGCGGTGAGTGTTTCATGTGTGTTGGCGTGTGGTCAGACGCCGGGAGCTGACGGCGGTACAGGTGGAGGCATGGCAACGGGTGGAGGCACCAACGCGGGAGGTGGTGCCAACACCGGTGGCGGCAACAACACCGGTGGTGGAAATGGCGGCGGTACAGGTGGCGGTACGGCGACGGGTGGTGGCGGCATGGGTGGCACGGGCGGCGGCGCGGTCACCACCGACGATGCAGGCTGCAAGGTCTATGCGACGTGGCCAAACGATCGCATCTACGGCCGCTACATTGATGACTTGGCTGAGCGCGCGGTGGGCTCTTCGCGGGCGCTCCTCGGCGATGGCGGCTACTCAGTGTTCAATGTCGAGTACTTCTACGTCTACAACACGCCCTTGCCGGCGCAGGTTGTTTATGACGGCGGTGTCACTTATGGCGATTGCGCCATTTGCACCACGGCGTTCGGCAACTGCAGCGACGGCGGCGCTTGCACCAAGTTCTATTTGGCGCAACAAGGCACGGTCGATGTGGGCCGGGTCGGCGGGCGTGACGGTGGCGGCATTTTCACCGCCACGGCGAGCGGCGTGAAGCTGGTTGAATGGGAATACGTGCAGACCGCTTCGGTTTTCATCGACCGCGCGAAAGACGGGGGCGAATGCATCATCGTCAATACCGTCGCGATCGACGCCGGCATCGACTGAAGCACCGCGTCGCCATGTCGCATGAAGTGGGCGCTTCACCCCTGTAGCGTTTTCTTGCCGCTTCGAAGGGCGCTGGTACTTTCCACGCGTCATGCCTCCACGTCGAAAAGTGCTTTGGGCCGCGGTGATTCTCGCCGGTGTGCTCACCTTGGGCTCCATTACCGCCGAGGGAGGCTTTCGTCGCTACTTGAGCCTGCGCGCAGAAGTGTCGTCGCTCAAAGAACGCCAGCGTTCGCTGAAAGACGAAAACACGCGGCTGCGCCGTGAAGCCCAAGCACTGCAAAGCGACGCGGCGGCACAAGAGCGCGCGGCCCGCGAAGCCGGTTTCGTCAAACCAGACGAAGTGATTATTCACTTGGAGGGCAAGTGATGCGAGCTCCCGCGGCGAGTGCTCCTGGCATGCCCGTGCGAAGCCGCGCGCTGCGAACGCCTGTGTGGACCTGGCGCCGCCCACTGCACGCGGTGCTTCGTTGGTTACCCTCGGCCAGCATTTTCTTTGGCGTCGGAGTGTTGGCGCGCGGAGGTTTTCACCAGCTGGCGCGAATTGGCTGGCCCGAAGTGGCGAGCATTGTGCTGATTTTGGCCGGCGCGACGACCGCGGTGGTGCGCCGGGTCAAGCGCAACGCGAGCGGTGCGCTGATCTCGTTCAAAGACGAGCTCGACTTGGGCGGCACGCTGCTCACCGCCGCCTTCATCGTGGTGACGATGGTGGGCACGGCGCTTTTTCCGGTGATCTATTTGCTGGTGGCGTTCTTGGTCACCTTCTTTTCGCGCGCCGCGGGAGCCACCCTGCTGTTGGGGGCGGTGGTGGTCGACGGCATGGAAACGCTGCCCCATAACCCGTCGCTGTTTCTCTCGCACGCGGCATTCTTGTTGGTTTTCGCCGGCCTGTACCATGTGGTGCTCTCGGCCCGTCTCGCCGCGGCGAGCAAGGCCGAAAACCAAGCAGTGAAAAAACGCATCAAAGAATTCGAAGAGCGCGCGCGAACGTTTCGCCTCGTCAGTTCAGGTACCCGCGACAGCATGCCCGGGGTGCGTGAAGAAGAAAAATGGTTGGTCGCGTCGGTGAAAGAGATCGAAGGTGCGCTCGGCAGTGCGCTCGAGATCGCCGAAGGCGCGTTGCGCACACACACCTGCGGCGTATTCTTGCTCACTGCTGACGATCGCTCGCTCAAGTTGCATGACTGCCGTTCTCCGTCTGATCACGTGCAGCGCGACAAATTTCCCTCGGGCGAAGGCATTTTTGGCGCGTTGCTCAAGCGGGGCATGGCGGTACGAATGCATGCGCCGACCGGCGTGAAGGGCGTCACTTACTACGAGCCCGGGGGCCCCACGGTGGGGGCGTTGCTGGCGGTGCCGATCGTCGAGCGTGGCGGGTTGATGCGTGGCGTGCTGGTGGCTGACCGGGTCAACGCTGAGCCGTTCACCGAGAACGACGAGCGGGTGCTCACTTCTATCGCGGCCGAGGTTTTGCGCGCCATGGAGGTCGAACGGGTGATGGGGTACATACGCAAGAACCGCGACGAAAAAGACCGGTTCTTTCGCGCCATCGAAGAGCTGAACCGCGCCAGCTCGCCCGATCAAGTCTTCTTGGCGGTGCTCGAAAGCGCCCGGCAAATTGCGTCGCTCGACTTTTCTGCGGTGACCTTGGTTTCAGAAGAGAACGGCAAGCGTCAGCATCGCATCGCGCGCATGACCGGTGTAACGGCCCAGGGCAGGGCGCTCGAAGGCAAGGTCTTCGTCGATAACAACGGGCTGGTGGCGAACGTGGTGCGTTATGGCGCTCCGTTGCCGGGCCGTGAAGTGGCAGCGATGGACCGGCAGATTATTTTTGATGACGACACCCAAGTGCGTGGGCTCTCGGCGCTGAAGATTTTTCCCCTGGTGGCGGGCGATCGTATCTTGGGCACGTTGGTGGCGGGCTCGCGCAAGAAGGCGGCTTTCGACGGCGACAGTCTGCGCATGCTCGAAGTGATCGCCATGCAGGCCGCGCAAGCCGTGCTGCGCGCGCAGCTTTACGAGCAGATGGAGACCATGGCCACGACAGACGGCCTGAGCGGGTTGCTCAACCACCGCACTTTTCAAGCGCGCTTTGACGAGGCGTTGGCCACTGCCCGCCGCTATTCGCGCAAGTGCTCGTTGATTCTCACTGACGTCGATCACTTCAAGTCGGTCAACGACACGTACGGTCACCCGATGGGTGATTCGGTGCTCAAAGGCGTCGCGCGCATTTTGAAAGAGAAGGCGCGTGATACCGACTTGGTTGCCCGCTATGGCGGCGAAGAGTTTGCGATTGTGATGCCCGAAACCGACGCCCGCGGCGCCCAGGTGATTGCCGAGCGCATTCGTGAAGCGGTGATGGCCGAAGTTTTTCAAACCGAGCAAGGGCCGCTCAAGATCACCCTGTCATTGGGCATCGCGACTTTTCCCGAGGCGGGTGCCGAAAAGCAGGTGCTGATCGATCTGGCCGACCAATGTTTGTATTTCGCCAAACGCCATGGTCGCAACCAGTCGGTAACGGTTTCTCAGCTGCAACAACGGCCACTTGCGTTGGCCGCAGGTAAGCGCGGGTAGTCAAAGCTGTTCCGTTAAGACTGAAATTTTCCGCAAGAGTCTCTTCGGCCCGCCATTTGGTGCCTATGCTCTACGACTGCCGTGGGACTCCGCTGGAAGCTGACATTGCTCGTGCCGGGCCTGCTCGCGTTGGGCCTGATTACGATTGCCTTTGTGGCCGCGGAACAAGAGCGCGGAGACGAAGAGCAAGACTTGCGAATGCGCAGTTTAGAAGTGTTGGAAGCAGTGAGCGTAGCGGTTTCGCCCCACCTGGCGGCGCAAGACTATTCGGCGCTCGCTACGCTGATCGGGCGGTTCTTCGACGTACAAAAAGAAGACGGTTTGCGCGAGCTTTACGTTCTTGACCCCACCGGCACGGTGTTGGCGCACAGCCACCCGATCTTGGCGAAAACGCGGGCCGCCGACGCGTTCAGCGTGCGCGCCGCGAAGGGTGACAGCCGTCTGTGGCAGCACGAAGGTTCATTTTTGTCCGTGGCGGTGCCGGTGGAGTACCGCGGGTATTTGGGCGTGGTGGTCGCCAAGTACTCGCTCGGTGACGTCGAGGGCGAGGTGGCGCGAGCCCGTTTGCAGTGGCTGGGTTTGGCTTTGGTGTTGTGGTTGTTGGTCGGGGTGGTGCTCTTTTCTGGCATAGACGGTTGGGTTTTGCAGCCGATCGCCGAGCTGCAAGACGCGGTGCGTCTGATCGGAGAGGGCGAGCTTTCCCGCCGGGTGCCTCCGTTACCCGGTCGAGAGATGGCTGAACTGTCGAACATGGTGAACCGCATGGCGGGTGCCCTTGAATCTGAGCGCGACAACTTGGAGCGTTCTGTCGATGCGCGCACCCGCGAATTGCAAGAGCTCAACAGCCGCCTGGAGCAGCTGTCGGTGACCGATGCGCTGACCGGCATTTACAACCACCGGCGCTTTCAAGAGAGTCTTGCGTCAGAGCTGTTGCGCGCGCACCGTAACCTGCAGCCGTTTTCGGTGCTGATGATCGACGTCGATCACTTCAAAAAGGTGAACGACTTGTTAGGTCACCCGATTGGTGACGAGCTGTTGCGGCAGCTCTCGGCGGTGCTCGGGCAGTGTCTGCGCAAGAGCGACTTGCTGGCGCGCTACGGCGGCGAAGAGTTTGCTGCGCTGTTGCCGGGCACAGACAAGCAACTTGCGTTGCAGGTCGCCGAGCGCATGCGGGCGGTGGTCGATTCTGAAATGAATTCGGGCGCTGAATGGCCACAGCACATTTCAATCAGCATCGGTGTCGCCACCTGGCCGATGGACGGTCAGACGAAAGAAGCGCTCGTCGCCTCGGCCGATGCCGCGCTGTACGAGGCGAAGCACGGTGGCCGCAACCGGGTGATCGGTACCGCGACCGCGGCCTAGACGAGACGCTTTCTTCTCGAGGCCACACCGGGCATATGCATGCGCCGCGCATGCCTGCTGAAGCGACGCCACTGCCGCAAATTGCCGTCACCGTCAGCTCGAAGGCGGGCCCAGACTTGCGCGCCCGGGCCCGGGCGCAGGCGGCCAAGTGGGGTGTGCCGTTCTTCGATCGCCCGAAGAAGCGAGGGTTGGCACGGGCAGAAAATCCCTTTGCGGCGTACTTGATGCTGCGTGGTGATGGCTGGGTGCTGCGTGATGCGAGCGAGTCGCTCCGGTTCACTCCGGGTATGGCTCAGCTGCGCATCAAGCGGTGGGACGACGGCGATCGCGATGACGTGCTGGTGACCTTGGCGCAGTTGAAGCCTGGCGACGAAGTGCTCGACTGCACGTTCGGCTTGGGTGCCGATTCGCTCGTCTGCGCGCATGTGGTTGGCAAGACGGGCTGCGTGCTGGGGTTAGAAAAAAGCTTTCCTCTTGCGGCGCTGGCGCAGGTGTCGGTGGACAGCGTGAAAAGCCCTCAGGCTGCTTCGATAAAGGTGGAATGGACCGACGCCGCAAGCAAGCTGCGAACGCTGCCCAACCAAAGCTTCGACGTGGTGCTTTTCGACCCCATGTTCGCCAAGCCCCAAACCGCGGCGCCGCACTTCAGCATGTTCCGCCGCTACGCAAGCCATGACGCATTGACGACCGAGATGGTAGAACTCGCCCGTCGTGTGGCGAGGCGCTTCGTGCTGATCAAAGGCTCACGCTACAGCGATGACTTTAAGAAGCTGGGCGTGCAAGAGACACGCACGGGCCGTGTCGCCAATGTGATGTGGGCCCGGGTGAACCCGGCGCTGTAGCTATTCAGCGCGGTTGGTACCTTTGGGAGGCCCTTCGCTACCCAGCGGAGACAACCGCCCTGACAACGCGCCGGCCCGTTCGTGCGCCATTAAATCGCGCGGAGAACGGAAGTACTGCATCGGCGAGTACTGCAGAAAATTCGAAACGCGGCTGGTGTAGAGGCAAGCGTACTGTTCAACCTGCTCTCCGAATCGGCTGTTTTCGTTTCCCTCTTTGAACATCAAGCCCCAGTAGGGGTTGAAGCCGCGTTCAACGTCGATTTCGAGCGTGTCGGCAACGTCGGTGCACTCTTTGAGTGCCTTGCGCAGGGTGTCGAGCTCGACTTTCAGCCGTTTGCGTTCGTCTTCGTGCATTTTGCGCTGTTCGCCTTCGACATGCTCGCGCTCGAGCTTGCGCTCAACGGCGTTGAGCAGCGCTTTGTGCGTACTGATCTCGTCGTCGATGCGGGCCCGCAGCACTTCGACTTCAGACAAGCGGGTAATCTCTTCGATGCGCGTGTCGGTGTAGCTGATCTCGTCTTCGATCTCTTGGACGATCATGCACGTGCGCCACATGGTCGACTTCTTCGACTTCAGAATGTCGCCATAAATGTGATCGCCGACGTACAGCACATGATCGCCGACTGAACCCGTCATCTTCTCGAACGCAGAGAGATTGCCGCCTTGGTAAACCTTGCCGCGCTCCAGCGTGGTGGCTTCACCGATCACCCGGTTGTCGCCGTTGGTTGAATCAATTTCGAGAAACGGTTTGCCCGCCGCGAAAAAGTCAGGCTTCGAAGCGCCGGTGACCACGATATCGAAGTAATTGCGCCACACCGGGTACTCGGGCAGCACTCCGTCGAGCAAATAGCTCATGACCGCGTCGGTGTAGTCCCACAGCGAGTTGGTGAGCACGAAGAGTTTTTTGCCGCCCGAGCGCAGGCGGTGCAGCGCCGGCCCCAGCTCGGGGTCTTTGAAAATGTACCGGCCAATGTCTTGGCGAATTTCAGCCTTGAGCGTGTTGTCGCGGTGCACCGTGTCGATCGCTTCGCGAATGTCGTCGTACAACTTGCCGTAGTTCACCTCGGTGCCTTCTTTTTCGAAGAGCTCGATGATGTCGGCGAAGAGGCAGGCTTCGGGCAGCGCGAAGAGCGTGTCGATCCACGCGTATTCGGGGTTTTTTAAGCGAATGCGCTCGTTGCGATAGAGCTTTTGCATCACCTCTTCGGTGAGCGGGCGGCGGCCGTGGTACCCGCGGCCCACGAAACCGAAGCGGTCGATTTTGATCAGGTTGCCGTGTTTGCGATCGACGAAGAGGCCGCGCATCACGAACTGGTGATCATATTTAATGGTGTTGATGCGCTCAGGGTACTTGAAGTGGTTGATCAGCTTGGCCACCGTCATATCGAACGACAGCTGCTCCAAGCGGCGCTGGTGGTAAATCGCCAGCGTGTAGTCCATATCGAAGCCGATGGTGTCGACGCGGCTCAGCCGCAGGTTTCGATTGACGAAGATCTGCCGGGCGCGCTCGATGTCTCGCTTCTCACGCGGCTGAGCGAGCATGCGAACCAGCTGCTCGTCACTGACCAATGCAGCTGACCTTCTTTGCGCGTCATCGACCCGAGCCCGATTTATCGGCCCGGGAACCATTCCATGAAGAGGTTCCAAGAGTTTCCCTTCATAACAATTGCGTGGCACGCTTCAACTATGCCTTCACGCCGACATGCACAATTCACACGAGAGGAGCGTTCTGCGCTCTTGGCCCGGGTGGCCGATCTTGAGCTGCGCATGAAGCTGCTCGAAGCCCGGGTGCGTGCCGGCATGGTGCAAGCGCGCCGGCCGGGTATTGAAGAGTCGACCGCCCGCCTGTCGCGCACCGCCCGCCGCAGCCGCCCGCGTCAACGCTGCCCAGGCTGCACCTTGGAGCTACCGGTGGGGCGAAAAGGCGACAACTGCGTATGGTGCGGGTTTCGTTTCGATGCGCTGGACGGCACTTTTCATACCCGTTGAGCGGTGCGGCCCCAGCCTTGGGGCGACGCGATGAGTGATTTGCTGCCCGTGCGGGTCTTCGTGGTTGAAGACGACCCCAAGCTGCTCGCCAATGTGCTCAAGGTGCTGGCGCTGTACCCCGAGCTCGAAGTGGTGGGCTCGGCGCGTGACGGTGAAGCGGCGCTGAATCTGCTCACCGAAAGCAAGCCCGAGGTGTTGTTGCTCGATCTGGAGCTGCCCGGCATCGACGGCATTGGCGTCACCAAGGCCGCGAAGATCAAACTGCCCTCGGTCGAAGTGCTGATTCTGACTTCGTTCGACGAAGAGCAGAAGGTCTACGAGGCGATGCAGGCGGGTGCGTCGGGTTATTTGGTGAAGCGGGTGGGGCCCGAAAAAATTCGCTCTGCGATTCAAGAAGTAATGCAGGGTGGCACGGTGATCGAAGCGGGCATCGCCAAGCGCTTTTGGGCCTATTTTCAATCGGTGCAGAGCCAGACGGCGGCGGTGATCGTTCCCTGGGGGTTGACGGAGCCAGAGGTCGAAGTGCTCCAGTACATGGCAAAAGGGTTGTCGAACGCCGAAATGGGGCGGGTGATGTCGATTGAGCGGCGCACGGTGCGCACGTTGCTGTCGCACCTCTACCGAAAAATGGGCGTCAGCTCTCATGTCGACGCGGTGGTCAAAGCGCTCCAAGCGGGCGTGGTGCGCCTCTAAACAGCTTCTCGGTGATTGTGGATCATTGAAAGCGGGCGACATGATTGGCGATGAGGCGAGGGGAGCGCTGAAAACGAGTAAAGGTGGCGCGCAGCGCGGAGTCGCGTTCGTCGGTCGTTCT
>JAIBBR010000037.1 GCA_019694575.1 Myxococcaceae bacterium | reverse complement strand
CTACCGGCAAAGCGGCGGTAGGCGATCTCACCCAGACCCCAGAAACTGAAAAAGCCCCGAGGGTTAGCTCGGAGCTTCTTCACCTGGGGACGAACCAGGATTTGTGACCCTGCCGGGATTCGAACCCGGGTTTGAGCCGTGAGAGGGCTCCGTCCTAGGCCGCTAGACGACAGGGCCGACAGACAAACAGCGGGGCGCTCATAAGCTCTTCGCACCACCCACGTCAACTTCAACCATCGCACCATCGCACCCCTCACCGATGAGCAACAGGCGAGAAGGCGAGCAGCACTTCCTCTCGGAGCGTAACGTTCGCGTAGCAACCTGGTCACACCTGTGCCTACCCACAAAACCGCACCCCCGCTCATCAAAACGCTCTGTTATCATCATCAACGAAGTTTCCCGCCCAACGGTCGCACTGCTTGATCCCGCCCATGACTGTGGACCCGCTTCGCCCTCCGTCGCACTACATCGACGACGCTTTGCGCGTGAGTGGCGTGTCTGACGCGTTTTTGGTCGAGCTCGAAACCAACATGTGCATCGCTTCGGCCTCGAACCGCGCCCGCAACGCCGAAGAAACCGTGGCCTGGGCCTCGATGGCGATGCTGGCCGTTACCCGCGCCATGACCCAGCTTGCCGTGCGCGCCGACGTGCGTGAAATCGAGCTCGGCACCCAAGAGCGCACCTACTGCCTGCACCGCTTGGGCAGCCACAAAAACATCGTACTTTGCGCCGTGCTCGATTCGCCGCACCACCAATCGCCTTCATCGCGCCGTGCCATTGGTGACGTCGCCCGCGCCACCACCGGAGTCGCGCCCATGTCGACGCCGGCGCCGTCTCCTTCGAAATCGACAATGAAGCCTCCTTCGATTTCGCCGTTGCCGGCACCTTCGCCGAGCCCGCAGCCACCTCCGCTGCCTCGCCGAAATAAGCCGTAAATTCCCGCCGTTTTCCCATTGTCGAAACGGCGCCGTTGGCTACCCGTTTGACGGCCCGGGCGTGAGTCTTTATATTGCCGCGCCCTTCACCCAACGACGACGCAAATGCTTGTAAAGACTGAAGAAATACAGCCCAATAAACCCCTCGAGCTCTCTGAAGCGCTCGCACCGTCGCTCTTCGCCACGTTGGCTGAAGAAGCGCCTGGGTTTCGCTTCGTCAGCGCCACGCCGCTGAAAGTTGTTTTTCGCAAGGTGAGCGGTCGCATTTGGCTCAAAGGCCAGTTCGAAGCGCAAATGGTGGGGCCCTGCAAACGCTGTCTCAAAGACGTCGAGCTGGCACTGCCCGTCAGCTTCGAGCTGCGCATGGTGTCGCAGGCTGAATACGAAGCCGAAATAGGGCGAAACGAAGGTGACGACGACGGAGACGGAGAACAGGCGGGCTCTTTTGCCCTCGACGAGGTCGACGCCGAGCCTTTCGACGGCAAAACCATCGCCATGGACCCTATCGTCAGAGAGCAAGTCTTGCTCGCCCTCCCCGTAGCCGTGCTATGCGGCAGCGACTGTAAAGGCCTGTGCATGGTATGCGGGCAAGACCTGAATGAAAAAGAGTGTGGTTGCGAACGCAAAGTCGTCGACGTGCGGCTCGCGAAGTTGAAGGACATCAAGCTGAACTAGGAAGGTTTCAAAGTCATGGGCGTACCTAAGAAACGTACTTCGAAGATGCGGCGCGATCGCCGCCGTGCCGCCAACAACAAGCTCGCGGGTGGCCCAGTGCAAGTGATTGCATGCGCCAACTGTGGAGCCGCCGTGATGCCGCACCGCGTGTGCGCTGCGTGTGGCAACTACGACGGTAAGAAGGTCAAGGCCGGCCGCGACGACTAAGTCGTTGCGTGAAGGTCATTTCTTCTTCTTTTTGTCATCGGGTGAAAAAGTCACCCCGTGCGGTGAAGTCACCAGGTTCGCTGGGTCAGTTTTCAACTGATCTTGTGGTTCGAGGTCTGTCTTCGGCAGGGTGATGGTTTTGTACGACTTGGTGATCACCCGTTCTTCAATGAACGGGGGAATCGTCGATGTCGGTACCGAATCGCCCGCGTGGGTGAGCGCCATGAAACGCTCCTTGTACTCATCCTGCTCGCTGATGCCCTTGGCGCGCGCGGTACGCTCGTTCTCGAGCTGCCGCCCCAGCGAGTCGACTTGAAGTTGCACCTTCTGCAGCTCTGTTTTCTGCCTTGAAAGGGTGACTCTGTCGCCCTCGAGCATGGGCCGCAACGCCGCCAGCTCAGCCTGCAATGCCTGCACTTCAGCCGAGGCGCTGGCGTCGGTGTGGCTTGTCTTGGCGTAAAGCGCACGAGCGACTTGGCGGGCTTCGTCGCGGTCTACGAGCAAATCAAGCGCCTTGGTTTTCAACTTCTTCACCCATTCGCGTGCTTCATCGCGTTCTTGGGTGAGCTCTTCGGCCAGCGCTTCTTGCGACAAGAGCGCTTCTTGGTTGGCCTGCAGCTCTGACTGCAGTGACGCTGCTTGCTCAGGGTCGAGCGCGCCGCGGGCGAAAAGCTCCTCCAGCTCTTTCACCGCGGTGTCGCGTTCAGTTTTGAGAATGCGAATTTCGTCGAGCTGATCGGCGATGCGCGCTTCGGCGGCTTTGAGGGCAGGGCCGCGCTCAGCCATTGCCTTGGCAGATTTCTGCGCTTCGGCCACGTCGTCTTTGAGAATTTGAATGTCGACTTTGAAGCGGTCGGCTTCTGCTTTGGCGTGATCAGCCTGGGTCTCAGCCAGCGCGAGCTTCGCCTGCTGCTCGTCGAAGGCCACCTTGTGCTTCTCGACATCGCCCTTGAGCTGCTCCGCTTCACGGGTGCGGGCAGCCAGTTGCTCGCGCAAGTCGTGCAGCGCTTGCTCGGCTTCGCTGAGCGACTCGGCTTTCACATTGGAGCCGGCGAGTTGAACTTTGAGCGCCTCCATGTCGGCTTTGGTTGAAATGAGCGTTTCATTCAGTGCGTCACGTTGTTTGGTAAGGGCTTCGCGTTCACCGACCACTTTGATTTTTTCAATTTGAGACGACGACAGCTCGGCTTTGACCGCCAGCAGCTGCGACTGGGCTTCTTGTATGCGCTGTTGAGCGGCCGCTTGTTCGTCAGCGAGCGCGGTCTGGTAACCGGCAGCGTCTTCTTGCAGCGCCGCTGCGCGGGCACGGGCTTCATCGACTTCGGTGGCGAGCACGTCAAGGCGCGCTTGAGCGTCGTTGAACAGCCGCTGGGTATTGCTCAGCTCGGCTTCGAGCGCTTGCGAGCGGTTGGCGTCGACAATCACCAGGCTGACTTGCCCCGCGTCGCTGGTTCGCGCGAGCTGCACCAAGTGAGTAGCGCCTTCGGCGTCGAGGGCGAGCGCCGCGGTGAGACGACCGATGCGCGGAGCATTGAGCATCACCCCGAGTGCGCCACTGCCGGTGAGCGCGACGCCTAGGTCGAGGTCGCCTAAGTCTGAGACCGCGTGCAGACCGATGTCGTAGCCGTCTTTTTCAGTGACCTGCGTCGTGACTTGGGCATGGGCCTTCATGCCGGTGATTCTGTCAACGAAGCGGGGTGGGGGCCAGAGAATGGCGGGCTCGTGTGCGCCGTATGTGCTGGAAGGTCGCACCCCTGGCGCGGGGCGACTGCTACTGCTTGATTCTCTCGAGCGCGACTTGCCCTTGACGCGAATAGTCGATCGCTTCGCCCAAAATGCGAGCCGCCTCTTGCGGAGCATGAAAACCCATCGAATTTTCGGCGTTCACAAAGTCGACGCGCCACTGAGCTTTTCGCTGCAGCTCGAAGATCGGCACCAAGGTGTCGTCGCTCAACCCCGCCTTCTTCTTCGCTTCGATGTCTTCGATGAGCTGCGTCAGCGCGTCTTCAGCGCGATTCATCAAGGCACGCGTTCGGTCTTGAATAACCATCACTCGCGCCAGCAATTCTTCTTCGGGAAAGCGGTGGCATGTTTGGCACGAACGGCTGACGTCGAGCAGCGGGCTGCGCACATGGTGTGAGCTGACTTTCATCGCCCCTTCACGCACATACGGCATGTGGCAGTCGGCGCACGATACTCCCGAGCGCGCATGAATGCCTTGGCTCCACATTTCGAACTCGGGGTGTTGCGCTTTCAGTACCTCGGCGCCGGTCTTCGCGTGCTTCCAGTCGAAGAAACGGTGACCGTCGGGAAATTGAGTTTGGTTCCAGGTTTCTTCGATCTGTTCCACCTTGAGCCCGCGCTCCCAGGGAAAAGTGAGCGTCATCTTCGAGCCGCAGTAGTACTCGACGTGGCATTGCCCGCACACCATCGAGCGAAGCTCTTGCCGCGACGCATCGCGGTTGGGCTCGTAAGGCTGTTGGCGATCGCCGCGACGCCATTTTTCAATCGACGGCAAGTGAGGCGTGGGAGCGTCGCTCTTCGCCAGTGCCACGATGCCGTTCAAGAACCCTGGCCGCGTCACCCGTAGCGCCATGCTCGCCGGGTCATGGCAGTCGATGCATGAAACCGGGTGCGTCACCAGCTTGGTCGCCTCGGCGTACGACATTTTGCCGATGTTCTCGAAGCCCTTCATCAGTTGTGCACGGGCATGCACGCTGTCGAACGGCTCTTCGGCTTTGCCCGGCGCACCGGCATCGAGGCCCGCTTGCCGGTACGCGACGATGTTCGAAGCGTGACAATGCAGGCACGCACCCGACTGTGGCCGCTCGGTAACGCGCTTGGTGATGCGTTGATCATCGAGCATGTAGGCGTGGCCCTGGCGCAAGTTGAAGTCGATGGCGAAGGCGTAGCCGTCGAAAATCTGTTTGAGCCGGGGGTCTTCTTCGAGCCGGCTCTTGGGCATGCCTTCGCTGCCGGCTCCGCCGTACTTGGTCGAATATTTCTCGGTGGTACGCTTGTAGCTATCGAACTGCCGGGGAAAGTTTTTTCCCCATTCGGCCGCGTCGACAGTGGTTTCAGTCAGCTTTGCCAGGTTGAAGTTGGGCAGCTTGGCCTCGGCTTTTCGGTCGGCGATGTTGCCGTACAAAGCAAAGGTCCCAAACGTCGCCAAAGCAACCAGTGCGGCGACAAGTCCCAGCAACATCAAGCGGCGTGAAGGAGCACTCATGTTCGTTCTTTTTCGTTAGCGGGTGGGGCCATGGCCAACTGCGGTGTGACAGCGCACGCAGCCGTAGAGATCGGCGCCTTGCGTGGCCACACCGAGCGTGCCATGCGCGGTAATGTTTTCGACCAGTGAGCCGTGGCAAGCAAGGCAGTTGTTTTCGAGCACTTGAGCGTTCGACGGCTTGATGCGAATCGGCTCGGCGAAATTTTGCAGCGTGAAGGCTTTCGAGTGATTCCAGCCGTTCAAGGCCTTCACGTACAACTTGGCGAACGGCGAGCTGTGGGGCAAGTGGCAATCGTTACAGACGGCCACCGCATGGTGCGAAGCATGGCGCCAGCCATCGTACTGCTCGCGCATGATGTGGCAGCTCACGCAGACCTCTGGGTCGTTCGAAAGGTATGCCGTGCCGTTGGCGGTCACGAACGTATAGCCACCCGCGCCGAGAAAAATGCCAGTCAGCGCGGCGGTGACGAGACTGCCCCAGACGAAAGCGGTGAGTTGCATCGCTCAGGTGTTTCGAAACGTCTCGAGTGAAAGCCCGTACTTCTCGACCCACCTGTAAACCTGGCGGGCGTGCGTGCCGAGCCGTTGCGCCGCGTGCACCACGTTGCCTTGCTCCTCGCGAAGCGCGGCTTCGAGCTGTTGCGCGGTCGGAGTGCTTCTCGCGACAGGCGCGCTCCCTGCCGCGGCAGCGCTCGCTACAAGAGACTCGGCAAACAAGTCAGTCACTTCGATTGCCCGGTCTTTCGCCAGCAGCGCCGCCGCCGCGAGACGCCGCTCGAGCTCGCGCACATTCTCGGGCCACCTGGCGTTGAAGAGCGTGCGCACCGCGGCTGGGGTAAACGAAACGCTCTCGCAGACGTCGGGAGAATTTCGCCGCAGCAATGCCTGCACCAATAACCCCAAATCTTCACGGCGCTCGCGCAGGGCGGGCAGCCCCGCCGTGAAGCCCCGTAGCCGGGCTAAGAGGTCAGCGCGAAATTCGTTGCGGGCGACAGCGCCCTCGAGATCTTTATGGGTCGCTCCCACCACACGAACGTCGACGGGTACCGCCTTCGCTGAACCGACCGGCATCACTTCGCGCTCCTGCAGCACGCGCAGCAACGCGGTTTGCGCCGCCGCGGGCAGCTCGCCGATTTCGTCGAGAAAAAGCGTGCCGTCGTCAGCCGAACGCACCAGCCCTGGGCGATCTTCTGTCGCTCCTGAGAATGCGCCCTTCTTGAAGCCGAACAATTCTGATTCGAGCAACGTGGCGGGCAGGGCTCCGCAATTCACCGCGGTAAAGGCGCCTTTTCGGCCGCTCAGCGCATGAATCGCCCGCGCCACGCCTTCTTTGCCCGTGCCCGTCTCGCCGCGCACCAGCACCGGTAGGTTCGAGCGAGAAATCTCATTCAACAGCCCGAAGGTGCGCTGCAGTGGAGGCCACAGTGTGGTGAGTTGCGCCGCCGAGCCTGCGATTTGATCAGCGCTGACATCTTTGGGGCTGTTTTTTTCAGCCAGCACCGCGCTTCGAAAGCAGAAAAAAGTCTGACCCAGCTCGAAGACATCGCCATCGTTGAGCGTGGCCGAACCGACCTGTACACCCAGCCGAAAAACGCCATTCTTCGAGCCGCCGTCTTCGAGCCACCACGCGCCGTCTTTTTTCAGCAGCCGGCCGTGAAGCGAAGACATCCACCGATCGGGAAAAACCAGCGAAAGCTGTTTGCCCTCGCGTGAAACCTTGCGCTCCCTTGCCCGGCCAATCACCACTTCTTCGATACCTTCGAGCCGGTGGCGCGCCGCGGGTTCTAACGGGCGGTCGCCGCTCATCACTACGAAGAGGTGCTCCACGTGTGCGTCCTTCGGCCGTGAACGTTCGACGAGCGACAGCGTGCCGTCAGCCTTGTCGGTGCTCATGCCTTGCGCCATGGGCCGGTTGTATCGCTGTTCTCACTCGGTGGCGCAAGCCGAAGGAACAGCACCGCGAGCCCTTGAGAAACGAGGGCCCGCGGCAAAAACGTCAACCAATGACTGTTGGGCTAGCGTTCGAGGGCCATTTCGAAGACAGGGAGCGGCGGAGGTGGATTGCGGGTGAGGAACGACCCGAAGATGTTGTCGTAGAACACGTCGACCGAGTAGCTCTCGCCCACCGCGGCTGACAAATTGAATGAGGCCGATACCGTGTCGCTGACCGAGTCAGTGCGCGAGCTGCCCATCGAGACGCTTGAGGTGAACGTGCCCGCTTGTGTCTGGCCAATGCCGACCAGCGACAACCAACCGGGTGAACAGTTTTTAACCGTGGTGGTGGTGCTGCTGGTGCTGATCTTGTCAGACTGGGTCACCGTGTGGCTGATCGCGTTTTGAAAGGTCGTGCCGCTCAACAACAGCGAGGTGTCTTTTTTGAAACGAGAAGCGGGCAGGGCCGGCGCGCCTCCGAAAATATTCGAATACTGCCCACGCGTTTTCACGCTCGAGCTGCTGAGCGCAGCCATCGGGTCGAGTTTGATCAGCGACTCGAGGGTGGGGCGATCGAGACCGCTCACCCCAGCGACGCCACCGGCGACCACCGCCGCCAAGTCGTTCTGCAGGGTGTCGATGGTCAACATCGCCAGCGGGCCGTGATCAATCAAGGTGATCATCACTTCGCCGTTTTCCATGCCCCAGGCCACCCGCGCGTCTTTGTAGAAGACCACCACGTCACCGCGGCCGGGCCCAAGCCGCGCGTTGGTGGTAATGGTTTGCGCGTTCACTTGCGACAAGCCAAGCGTCTGATCGCTGTTGACCGTGGTGCCATTGGTGGTGGTCGTCGAGACACTGCCCATGAGCGTTTTGCTGACGTTGAGCGCGGCTTTCACTGCGGCAGCCGGCTTCCAATGGTTTGCCAGGCGGTTGAGCATGTCTTTCACCACCACCGCGGTCGCCCATTTTGGCGTCGAGCTATTGCTTGACCCATTCGACACCGTGGTGATGGTCGTCATCTCTTGGCGAAAGCCGACCGAAGCAGAATTCGTGCGGGCCTGGTTCATGGGGGGCTCGTAGACGATCGAGATCGGCAATGCCGCGACGGTGAAAGCACCCGCGCCAATCACGTCAGGGCGCGAGACGAACAGCTTGTCGGCGCGTGTCCACCCGTAGGCGTCGAGTGTCCAGTCGACTTGCTTGGCTTTACCCAGGTTGATGCTCACCGAGCCGTAACCGCTCACTGTTTGGCCGTTGGCGGTGACCGTGAGGGGGCCGCCTGACGTGGCGCGAAACTCGGCGATCAACTCGACGCCTCCGATGCTGACAAAGGGAAGTTGCGCCCGCGGTTTGTGGGTGATCGGGTCGACTCGGTATTCGGTCAGGTAACCGGTGGTGACTCCCGAGGGGTCGAGCGATGCCACCAACACGGTCTCGCTCGGAGCCGGCATCGGCAACAGCCCCTCGACCTCTCTCAATTTGGCGTACAGATCATCGACGACCAACGACTGCTTGGCAGACTCAATGCCTTCTGGGGTGACCGGGTCGATGTTTGAATTGAAGTCAGGCCCACAGCGGGCCAAAGACAAAACGAATAAAACAGCGAGGGTAATGCGGCGTACGTTCATTGTGGTTACGGCTCCTTTCGAAAGCCACCACAGAGCAACCGATGTGCCGCGCGTAAACCTGCCACGCCATTGAAGAGGGGCCGCCCGACAGAGAGCATTGTCTCAGACAGCGTCTGAGACAGACTTACTTAGCGGCTCGTCAGATCGAGCTCGCCATTTACGAGCTTCCACGGAGACCGCTTCGCCACCTCGGCGATCAGCTCTTGGGCCGAACGCTGGTCAGGCTCGATGTTCCACACCACTGCATAACCGTTGTACCCCGTGGTGAGCAGTTCGCGGCCGTCGGCCGAAATTTGCGCGCTGTACCCTGGGCCGCGCCAAGAGCGCAGCAGCTGGCCGCTGTTCGCATCGTAAAGGTGGGCCGTGTGATCCAACGCGGCGGTGGCGAGTAACTTGCCATCGCGGCTCCACGAAACGTCCATCACGTTGTTCTGGTGCTGGGCAAAGTTGTGCAGTCGGGCGAGGGTGGCCAAGTCCCAAATGCGCACTTGGTGATCTTGCCGGCCCGCGGTGGCAATTCGCTTGCCGTCGGGGCTGTACTCGATGTCTTGAACCCACGTGGTGTGGGCTTCGAGCGTACGCGTCACTTTGCCGGTCTGCGCATCGAGAAAATACAGCCGGCCATATTCGTTCGACGCGGCGATCTCTTTTCCATTCGGGTGCCAGGCGAGCGCTGAAATGCGCGCGGGGTCGACGGGAAAATCGCCCAGCGTCGCCCCGGTTTTAGCGTCGACCACTTTCACATGCCCGTTGTAGCCGGCGCTGGCAAAGCGGGTGCCGTCAGCGCTGCCCGCAATATCGGGCACCAAACGTTCATGCGAAACGTCAGCCACGTGCTCGAAGGTGCTCAGTTTGAAAAGGGTGGCAATGGTGTTGGGCCGCTTGAAGAGGGTGATGAACAGGTTCTCTTCGTCATCGCTGGGCGCGAGCGCAAAGGGCGTGGGGCCGACTTCGCCTTTTGACGACAGGGCGCCCGTCTCTCGGTTCCACACATACAGCATGCCGTCAGCGCCCGGCGTGGCGATCAGCTTCTTCTTCTCGAGGAAAATCGAGGGGTAGACCGAAGTACGAAACATGCCGAACGGCAGAATCTTGAAATCGAAAACGCCCCGGAGTGACCACAGGGTGACGCTGCCGCTCAAACCCGCCGCGGCGAGCTCTTCGCCATTGGGGCTGAGCGCGCTCTCGAAGAGTTTTCCTTCAGGTCGCACGTCGACCACTGCGAGCAACTGGCCGCTGCTCGCGTGGTACGCGCGCACCACGCCTTCGTGCGTTCGGGTGAGCAACACGTTGCCACCGTGGGTGAAGTTGAGACTCGGCCAGCGCGCGCCGTCGGGCGTGCGAATGGTGTGACTCTTTTTAAACGTCGCGCGCTCGCGAATTTGAATCACCGAATCGCTCTCGGCGATCGCTACCCATTGCCCGTCGGGGCTGACCACCACACTCGAAAGCTCGGCCTCGAACTCGTCAATCACCCGCACTTTTTCGTAGGTGGTGAGGTTCCAAATCGACAGCTTCTTGTCCCACGAAGGCACGTAGAGCTCGTCACCGCTGGGGCTGAACGCGAACATCGCCACGCGATCAGTGTGCTCCTTCAGGGTGGCGAGCAGCTCGCCGGTCGCTGCATCACGCACCCGTACTTCGCCGCTCTGCGAACCCAGCACCAAGCGCTTGCCGTCGGGGGTGAACGCCACGCGGTAGCCTCCGGCATCTTCGACGGTGAGCAGGTTTTCACCGGTGTCGACGCGAAACACGCGTACTTTTTTGTCGAGTGCGCCCGTCACCACCCGCTGACTGTCGGGGCTGAATTTGACTGAATCGAGGCCGCCACCGTGCGTGCCGAGTATGCGAACGAGCCTGGCTGACGCCACGTCCCACAGGCGCACGGTTTCGTCAGTGCTGCCGGTGACCAGGTACTTGCCGTCAGGGCTGTAGGCGACCGAGACCACGTCTTTGGTGTGACCTGTGAGCTCGCCGCGAAAAGCCGCCACGGGTCGCATGGCTTGGGTGAGCAAGTAGCGCAGCGGCAGACTGTCGGGTTGGTGCGCGAGCGCTTCAGAAAGGTAAACGGCGCCTTTCAGTGGGCGGCCGTCAGCGAGCTCTGCACGGCCGTGCTGCTCGAGCAACCGCAAGGTGCTTCGTTCGGCGTCGCGGCGCAACACTGACTCACGCACGCCCGCCACCAACGCGCCGGCGCCGAGTAAAAGCAAGGCGACAAAGGCTGCGACGGCGACGCCCTTGTTTCGCTGAATCAGTCGGCCGGCGCGGGCCGAGAGCGAATAACGGTGTGCGTGCACGAGCTGCCGTGACAGATAACGGTTCAAGTCGTCGGCAAAGGCGCGGGCGCTGGGGTAGCGCTGATCTGTATCGCGGTGCATTGCGCGCTCGACGATCGACACGAGATCGGCTGGCAGCGCGGGCTCGAGCGTGCGTGCTGAAGGTGGTGGCCCCCCGCGCACCGCTGAGAGCACTGCGCCGCTGTCGGGGCCGCGAAAGGGAGGGCGGCCGGTGATCACGAAGTAGAGAATGGCTCCTAACGCGTAAACGTCGGCGCGCTCGTCGAGCACGGTGCCGTTGGCCTGTTCAGGAGACATGTACGCCGGCGTACCCATGACGTCGCCGAACTGGGTCAGCTGTTGATCGACCGGGCCGTACGATGCACTGCCCTCAGCGCGTGGCAAGTCGACGCCGGCCGCCAACTTCGCCAGGCCCCAATCGATCACCGCGGTCTCACCGAAGTCGCCTACCAGAATGTTGTCTGGCTTCAAGTCTCTGTGCAGCACGCCCTTGCTGTGCGCGTAGGCAATGGCTTCGGCCACGGCGAGCACCCGCGGCAGAAATGTCAGCCGGGCATCGAGCCCGAGCGCGTTTTCGCCCGAGGCCACCTTGGTGAGCGTGCGGCCCGAGACGAGCTTCATGGTGTAGAAAAGCTCGCCCTGCGTGGTGCGACCAGCGTCGTGAACGGGTACGATCGACGGGTGCTCGAGCCGCGACGTGGTGAGCGCCTCGCGTGTAAAGCGCGCCATCGCTTCATCTGATTGATCGAGACTTTCTTTCAACGCCAGCTCGCGGCCCAGGTCACGATCGCGCACCCTCCAAATACGGCCCAGACCTCCCTTGGCGTGCTCTTCAATGAACTCGTAGCGCTCTCGCGGTCGCAGTGGCAGCTTGGGGCTGCTCGGCCTCGCCTCGTGCGTGCGTGCCGCGTCATGTGGGGGCACCGGCGCGGCCGGCCCAGGCTTCAAGGTGAATGTGTCAGCCAGCTCGGCCTCGGTCGGGCGGTTCATGGCGGTGCGTCTTAGGTGACTGAGAGGGTCTCAGACAATTCAGCGTTCGCTTCGGCGAACAGTCATGGGGAAACGGTTTGCTTCACGCAGTTGCGAATGGCAGGGCTTGAACCGAGAACCAGCCTCGAGATGAAACGACAGCGCCCCTCAGCTATAGGGTGCCGTCTCGATGATCACCTCAGACACCTACACCAGTCCAGTTCGCATGGAGCTGCTCAAGACGCACGCCACCGGCGCGCGCGCGGGCATTCTGCACACCCGCCGCGGGTCGCTGCTCACACCCGCGTTCATGCCGGTGGCCACCCACGCCAACATTCGCCACATCGCGATGGACGAAGTGGGTGCGACCGGTGCGAAATTTTTGCTCGCCAATACCTACCACCTGTTGCTGCGGCCCGGCGTCGAAGTCTTCGAGCGCTTCGGAGGCATTCACCGCTTCATGGGGTGGGAAGGGGGCGTGCTCACCGACTCGGGTGGTTTTCAAATTTTCTCGCTGCCCGAAGATCGGCAGATCACCGAAAAGGGCGCGCATTTTCGCAACCCGCAAGACAATCACAGACATTGGCTGACGCCTGAGACGAGCATCTCCACGCAGCAGGCGATCGGCTCCGACATCATGATGGTGCTCGACGTCTGCTTGAACAGCACCTCACCGCCGGCTGAAATTGAAGACGCGATGCACCGCACCCACCGTTGGGCGCTGCGTTCACTCGAAGCCCAACGCGCCAAGAATACCGGCCAGGCGCTGTTTGCCATTGTACAGGGCGGTACACTGCAAGACCTGCGCACCCAGAGCGCTGAGTTTCTCACCCGACACCCGTTCGATGGTTTTGCCATTGGCGGGCTCGCCGTCGGAGAAGCGCGCGAATTGCTCTATGCGATGACGCAACACACCGCGCGACTACTACCCGCTGACAAGCCGCGTTACTTGATGGGCGTGGGCACTCCGATTGACTTGGTGGAATGCGTGCGTCGCGGCGCCGACATGTTCGACTGCATCATTCCCACCATGATGGCGCAGCAGGGTTTTGCTTACACGTGGAGCGGCCAGGTGCGCATGGCCCGCACCGCGTTTCGGCTTTCTGATGACCCGCTCGACGCCGAGTGCGACTGCCCGGTGTGCAAGCGCCATTCGCGCGGTTACCTGCAACACTTGATGGCCGGCCGCCACGCGTTCGGCGCGCGCCTGCTTAGTGTGCACAACCTGCATTTTTACCAGGTGTTGATGAAGCGCATGCGCGACGCGATTCTCGAAGACCGGTGGGACACCGAGTATGCGCATTTGGCCGAGCGCCTTCGGCCCAAGACCAAGCTGCCGCGCAAAGTCGAAGGGGCGCGCGAGGGTGATTTCGAAGTCGTCGCACTGCGCAGTGGCGCAAGGGCGGTGCGTCACACTGGGCACGGCGAAGTGATGCACCCCGCCGGTGGCCCGTGGGAAGAAGCGAACCGGCTCTATGTCGAGCAAACCGGCTTGGCCGAGAAGCTTTCGCAACCGAGGCTGCCGCCGCTGCGTATTTTAGACATCGGTCTGGGGGCCGCTGCCAATGCGGTGGCTGCGTTAACGGCCGCGAAGGCGCTCGGCGAAAAACGGGTGCGCGATGTCGAAGTCGTCAGCCTCGAGATCGATCTCGCTCCGGTGCGCCTTGCCCTCGCGCACCTCGACGGCTTCCCGTACCTGAAAGACTGGCACACAGCGGTAACCACGTTGATGGAGCGGGGCCACTGGGAAGGTTCGGGGCTCAGGTGGCAATTGCTGGTCGGCGACGCGCGCGAGCAGCTGCCGCACGCCGGCAAAGACTTCGACATTGTGTTTCATGACCCGTTTTCGCCCGAGCACAACCCCACGTTGTGGACCGTCGACTGGTTCAACCAAGTGAAGGCTGTGTGCCGTGACGGGCGAACGGTGCTCACCACGTACAGCGCGGCGACGCCGACACGGCTCAGCTTGCTGCTCTCGGGCTTCTTCGTGGGGGCGGGTCTGTCTACGGGTACGCGGGTAGAAACGACGATTGCCTCAACTTCACCGCAAATGCTTGAGCGTCCACTGAAAGAGCGTTGGCTTGAGCGGTGGAAACGCTCCTCGGCTCGAGCACCCCACGGGCAGACATTCTCTGCTGACATTGAGCGCGCTGTTTTTGGGCACCCCCAATTTGCTGGCGACAAAATGTCTTAAGTGGGGCGACAGCGCGCCTCTGTGAACCGCGGTCTCTCAGCTGGTCTTTTTCTTCATCAGCTTTTTGTGGCCGTCATTGAACTCGGCCTTGCTGAGGTAGCCGTCTTTGTCAGTGTCCATGCGCGTGAACATGAGCTTGGCGCCATCGCTGTGCTCGGTCGCGGTGAGAAAACCGTCGCCGTTGGTGTCGATTTCTTTGAACTTTTCAGTCGACGACATTTCGCTCTTGCCGGCTTTTTTGCCGCCCATCTTTTTTTCGTGAAAGGCGGTCATTTCAGCGAGGGTGACCTTGCCGTCTTTGTCGGTGTCCATCGCTTCGAACATCTGGGTGGCGTTCTGGGCGTGCTCGTCGGCAGAGATCTTCTCGTCGCCGTTGGTGTCCATCGACTTGAACATTGCATCGTGATCTTTGTCGTTGGCGAACGCCACGCCCGAGAAGGCCAAAGCGCACGCAGCGGCAAAACCGAGGTTTTTCTGATTCATGAAACGCATTGTTGTTCTCCGGGTAAGAGGTGTCAGGCGAACGCTGGAGCAGCATTCGGTCTTTGCCCAAGAGAGCAACGTTTGGGCCAACAAAAGCCGGAAAGCGCGCTACATAAAACAGAGTGGGGCGACATGGAGCACTGCGACCTAGAGCTGAGGTGCTTTGCCGCGCTTACCATGATGACAACGGCTGATGGTTCACGTGGCGCTCGTACAATGGGGTCACGACATAACGGTCGATGAGCCACGACAGCAGCAACCCCGTGGCCGTGCCAATGACGTCCCAGGTGAAGTCTTTCCACGAGGGGTCGCCGTGACCACCCAGGTCCCACAGCTCTTTCGCCACGCCCGCGGTCAACGCCACACCGCCGCCGATGGCGAGTTTCCACCGCAAGTCATCGGTGAACGCCGAGGTGACGCCGTACCCTGCGCCAGCAATGCCCGCGCTCACCGAAAAGTGCAGCGCTTTGTCAGTGCTCCACCACGGGTCAGTGCTTTGTGCCGCTGCCGGCACGCTGCTTGCGACGCCAAGTGTCAAAAGCAGCGCCGTCGTTCGTTTCACTCTGGCGAGCTGCCGCGATGTGACCGCCAAACCCGGCTCAACCCGAGCATGCCCAAGACCCATAGGGCCAGGCTGCTCGTGGTGCCGCTGTTGCAACCACAGCCGCCGACAGAATCTTCTTGAAAGCTTCCACCGCCGCCGGTGCCGTTGGAGCCACCGTCGGCGCCACTGGGGCCCGCGTCAGGGCCGTTGCTGCTAGGCGGCTGGCACAAGCCGGTGGTGCCCGAGGCGCGGCACTCTAAACCGGGGCCGCATGTATTCGGCACTTTGGGGTCACACGCGGCACGGCAGAAGTTGTCGACGCAGGTGAGGCCCGCTTGGCATGCCAGCACCGGGCTCAACGTGCAGGGACCATTCACGGGTGAACGCTGATCGTCACAGGCGCACACGCCGGCGCCGCCCGCTGCTGCCTCCACGCAACCGTTGCACGTCGTAACGGCGATGTTGCAGGGCTCGTAGCAACGGCCTTCATGGCAGGTGAGGCCGGTGGCGCAACCACTGCCGCATGGGTTGCATTTTTGTCCCGGTTGTTGCCCGGTGACGCAGATCGGCTGGCCGTCGGTCAGAGCACACACCTCGCCAGCGCTGCAGGTCGCGTTATTGCCGAGCGTGCATAATTTTCTGCAGGTTTTCGCGCCCGCCGTACCCGCGCACACCAGGCCCGAGCGACAAGTGGGAAAGCCGTTCGCGGTGCCGCAGGTTTGGCCCACGTTTGCCATTTCGTCGGTGCAGGCGCACACGCCCATGCTGGTGCCGGTGGCATTGCACGCTTGGCACGTACCCGGGCTGCCGGGGTTGCATGAATTGTGGCAGCGGCCGCCGTAGCAAGTGCCTTGTGCGCAAGGCGTCGACGCGTTGCATGCTTGGCACAACGCTGCGCCGGTGGTCGGGTAGCAGACTTTTTCTTGTGTGCCTGACAGGGCCGTGCAGGCGGTGCCGCTTCCACACGTGGTGGCGGAGCAGCCGCTGCAATACGAGCCCGTGCCTCCGGTGCAGCACGAGCGGCACGTGCTCAAGTTGGTTTGCCCATCGCGAATGCATAAATTGCACGGCTTGCAGAACCCGGTGCTGTCGCAGCTGTCGCCTGGGTCTCCCCGAGGAACGCACGAGCCAGAATTGCACTCGTACCCCGGTGGGCACGCCATGCCGACGCCGCACTGGCTGGTGCAAGCGAAGTTGGCGTTGTCTTGTGCGCATACGCCACCACCGCCTTGTGTCTGTACACAGACATAACCGGTGCCACATTGTGACGAGGCTGTGCATGAACGCGTGCACCAGCTGTACACGTCATTGTGAATGCAATTGCCCGAGAGACATTCCATGCCTTCTTCGCAGAACTTGCACAGGTCAACCGCCCCTACCATCGTCAGGCAGGCCATGCCGGTATCGGCTGCTTGGCATGCATAACCGGTCGGGCACGTCTGGCCATTTGTGCAATCGACGGTGCATATTTTCGCACCCCCGGCCGAAGGTCCACGGCACACCAAGCCGCCGGTGCAGACCGTGCTGGTGGTGCAGGCGTACCCTTGGGTGCCAGGCGTGCCGGGGTAAACCTGACAGGTGTCTTGAATGTCGATCTGCGCCAGCGTGCGTTTGATTTCGCCCGGGGCCACCGACGGGTACATCACAGACGAAACGGTGTTGGAGTGATCTAACCCAATGAAGTGACCTGCCTCGTGCAACACCACGCTTTCTACGTCGAAGGTGTTGAACGCGCCTGAGTTCGACCAGGTGACGTTGTTGTTCAGCTTCATGTCAGCGTCGGTGATCTCGCTCTGGCCCACGATGGTCGCGCGAATGGTGACGCCCAGCGTTTGGCTGCCGTCGCTCCATTTGGAGCCGATGAACGCCACGTTGTTGATGCTGTCTTGCAAGGTGAAGAGCCGCAGCAAGCCGACGCCTGTGCCGCCGTCGAGCGACGGTACGTACTTATCGGCAGGCTCGGTATAGATGCCCGCGTCAGGTTGCCCTGCGGTGGCTGTGCTGCGAATACGCACCGGGCCGTCGTACGTCACGTTCCAGTCGGTGCACGACACCGCGGGCGTGCCCGACGCGGTCCAGTTGCGAAAGCCCGCCTGAATGTGTGGCAACACGTTGGTGTTGAAGTTTGAAATGCCGTTTACCGCGCTGTGGTTGAAGACACGGTATTTCGGGTATGGCTTGGGCCAGCTGTCACCCGACGGGTCAGCCCAGGCGGCGGTGGTAAACGCAACAGCCAACAACACAAGGCGGCGCATCATGGGGCACCTCGTTTCGCCACGGCTTGGCGAATGCGGGCCACGATGTCGTCGAGCGTGCCAAGTTGTTCGACCAGTGGGCCAGGAATGACCGGCTCAGCGTTGCCGCCATTGCCCTTCGAAGGCGCGACGAACGAGAGCCCGTCTAAATAACGGCGCCCCACCCATTGGCCGCGGGCGTTTTTTTCGAGCGACACTTTGCCAGCTGCGAGCGCGACTGAAACGTAAAGAGAAGGGTCATCGGCCGCGGGCTCGATGAAAAGAATCACCCCTTCGCCCGGGGTGAAACGCGCGGCGCCGGCGACTGTTTCACGCCTACCGCTCCATTCACCACCGGGCTGGCGCACCACCAAGATCTTCGGTGCGCGGCCCTTGAAGGTCTGATCAACCAGAATTTCTGCGTACGTATAAATGTGGCCCAGCGAGTCGTCGATGCGCACGTCGACTTGGCCCACTCGGCCCTGAATCACAATCGGTGTGCGGTCGACGAGCTGCTCGAATGTGTGGGCGATGATCACCGAAGCGAAGGCTGGCGCAGATAACGACACCAGCATCGCGATGACTGCAAAGCGAGTTGATCGAAGCATGGTGGATCTTGCTCCTGCTGTTGAGAAACCCGGCCGGAAAAAGGAAACGCACCTTACGTAGGTCAAGGGGGTAGCACAACCGTGCGCCAGCGAAAACTAAGGCACGGTCGTGGTCAACGCGTCAGCGACACGCTCGTTCGAAATTCAAAAGGCAATTTTCGATGTGTCGTAGGGTGATTCTGCTCTGATGAGTCGGTGACGCACCGTTCAATCTTTTTCATCAGCAGTGCTGGGTACGAAGCGGCTTATCAAGCGGCGTCGCTCGGTATTACAGCTTCGGCCATGGGAGATGATGTCACCTTCGTGTTCGGCTTTGACGCCCTGCGCGCGCTCGCCCGTGACAGCTTTGGTTCTCCATTGACTGACCGCGAGAAGAAAGAAATCACTCGCGCCGAAGGCGCCGGCGTGCCCACGCCGACGAAAATGCTTTCCGACGCGCGGAGTATGGGCGCACGGGTGGTGGCCTGTGACACCATGGTGAAATTGTGCGGGCTTTCGCAAGACGCGCTTGGGCAGCGGCTCGACGAAGTCATGGGGCTATCGCAAATATGGCGCCTGACTCATGGCGCCCGCACGTTGGCTTTTTAGACAGCGGCTACGCCAACCACCCACGAATCAGATCGACTCGACGATGCGGAACTCGAGCTTCACCGGGCTTTGCGGTGTGGCGCCAGTAACCCGCGTGCACAGCGCACCTTGCAGTTCCACTGTTCCGCCGACCACGTACTTCCAGGTGTCGTTGCCGCTCAGTGTCGGAATGCCATCGACGAGCACGCTTAAGAAACGAGGGTCAGAAGGCGTGGCATCCAGCTTGTATTTGCAAATGCCCTCGATCCCGATAGACGCTGAAATGTCGCCCAACGCCTTCGCCAAGTCAGTCGCATTCGAAGCTTGGTAGAACTTCTGCACGCATACTTTGAGAGTTTGGTCGCATGAACCGGGCATGCCTCCGCAATCGGCGTCACCATTATTACACGCCCGAGGGAACCCCCCGGCTTCCGCCATGGCATTCAGCACGGTAGGGCCGTCGCCTGAAGAGCTCAAGTCCGCGCCGAAGCCCACCACGATGGTGCGAATACCGCGTTGCTTTAGGTTCACCACGGCGGCGATGGAAGCGTCTCTGTCCAAGCAGCCCAGTGTGCATGAATTCATGGCACATGAGGACTGCGTGCACTTGCATGCCGTGGGGTTCATGCAGGTATTGGGGTTCGCGCTGTTGCAGTTGGGCAAACCGTCTGTGAGCAAGAGCACGAAATCTTGGCGAAGCGGATCATTCAACTCGGGCAGAGAGCCCAAAAACAGCAGTGAAGAAGCCGTTGGCGTGCCGCCATTGACTTGTTGGGTCGAAATTTTCGCCGCGATTTGATTCGCGGTCGCGATCAATGAAGCGGCATTGTCGTCAGTCGTATTCAACGGCACCAACACTTCTTGCGATGTCGACGGCGAGCACGAATTGCCACCAGGCGCTGGGTAAATCGTGAGGCCCATGCGCGCCACGTCGCCATTCGCAGACAAGAAGGTGTTCATCGCCGCGCGCAATTCGCTGATACGCGTTGGGCAGTTGCTTGGGCACGGCGTACTGCTGCCGCAATTCGCTGGGCAATTCGGGTTGTTTTCGTTGGTGGGAAACGCCATCGAGCCCGACTTATCGACCAAGAGCATTAAGTCTGGTTTGAACTGACGACCCACCACGTTCCTCGTCTGTGTCGTCTGTGAAATTGCAAGCGGCTCAACAGGTTCGAAGTCGTATGTTTGACAGGCCATACACACGCACAGAACCAGGGCGCTAAGGACATTGTGAGAACGCATAGTGGGCGGATAGTAAACACGGGGCAGCACACCTCGCCAGTGTGACCGCGTGTTTACAGTCGCGACGATGTAGGCAAGATGTATACAGGCTATGGTTTCGCGAATGTTACGTAAGAAGGGTTCGTCGCTTGAGCATGACGGGTAGCTGCCGATGAAGATGGTCATTCTCTCACGCAGTGCGCAGGTTGACTCGACGCGACGGTTGGTTGACGCCGCCCGTGCGCGCAATCACCAGGTCAAGGTGGTGAACCCGTCTGAGCTGCAAATGCATTTAGACGGTAAGACAGCGAGCCTTTTTCTGGGTGGTAAGCCGTTGCCACTGCCCGACGTGGTGATACCGCGCATCGCCACGTCGCTGTCTTCATATGGTCTGGCGGTCGTCGAGCAGTTTCAAATGCGCGGAGTGTTGGCGCTCAACGACGCGCAGTCGATGGGCCAGTCGCGCAACCCGATGCGGTGCCTGCAGCGCTTGTCGGCCAGCGGAGTCGACATTCCCCAAACGGTGATGGCGCGGGCCGCGGGTGATTTGAAGCAAATGTTAGAGAGGGTGGGCGGCGTGCCGGTCATCGTCAAAGTGCAAAAAGGGCCCGACCGTCACAGCGCGATGGTTTGTGAGACGCGCCAATCACTCGAAGCGGCGCTCGAAGCGGTGGTGGGGTTGGGGCAAGATCTGATCATTCAGCAATATGTGCACGAGGTGACGTCAGACATGCGTATCTTCGTGGTCGGCCAACGCGCGATCGCCGCGGTGCACCGCTCGCACACGTCAGGCAAACGCAAACGTTCGGCGAAAGAGAAGTTGCTGACAGCCGCCGAGCTGGCTCCTGCGCAGCGCCAAGCGGCTGAGGCAGCGGCGAAGGTCATGGGGCTCGAGTTGTGCACCGTCGACATGTTGGTGCAGGGTGGTGTGCCGAAGATTTTCGAAGTGAACGCCGTGCCCGCGTTGGGCGACATGGAAACGGCGACGAGAGTGAATATCGCAGGGGCCATTGTCGAACGGGCCGAAGCACTGTACCTAAAGCAGAAAACGCGGGCGCCTTAGCCCGCCACAAGGAGCGGCCTCATGAATTTTCGTCTCGTCAGTTTTTGTGCACTGGTGTTTGCCGGCGCCGCTTTCGGCCAAGAGCCCGACGCGAAGTCATTTTACGAGCTGACCACCGCGGGCACCTCGACGCAGGTGAAGCTGGGTGAGAAAGGCAAGGTGGTGATCGAAATCACCGCCAAGCCGGGAGCGCACGTGTCGGCAGATGCTCCGCTTTCGCTCAAGCTCACTGGCAAGAACGCCAAGCCCGAGAAAGACTCGCTCAAGCTCACCGACTCGGTGAGCCGCCCCAAGCCGGGAGAAGAGTATTTGAACGCCAAGTTCGAAGTGCCGTTTGCCGTCGACGCAGTGGGTAAAGCGTCGGTCGATGCCAAGTTGAAGTTTTTCATTTGCACCGAGAAGGTCTGCTCGCGCCAAGAGAAGACCTTCTCTTTCCCGGTTGATGTGACGTGAGAGAAAAACGCCGTTTCGTGAAGAGCGATGCCCGCCCGAAGTCGAAGGGCCATTTTCGCAACGCCCCGCGCAGTGAAAACGAGTCGCGTTCTGACGGTCGGGCCCCGCGCTCGTTTCGTTCAGATGACCGTGGCTCGCGTTCTGCTCGAGTCGACTACGCGCCGCGCAGCTACGGCGGTGCGCCCGCTGCGGTCGACGAGCGTTTCATTTGGGGCACCAACCCCGTGCTCGAGTTGTTGCGGGCACGCCCCAATGAGATCGAGCGAATTTTCGTCGGTGAAGGTTTGCTGTCTCCGAAGATCGCCGGCGAGTTGTTGTCGCGTGCCCGCGAAGCCCGGGTGCGGGTTGACAAAGTTCCCCGCGAACGCTTGGGGGCAATGACGGGCGGTGGCGTGCACCAAGGCGTGGTCGCTGAAGTGGGCCAGTTCGACTACGCGACGCTCGATGCGCTGATTGAAAAGGCGAAGGGCCAATCTGCTCCGGTGATCGTGGTACTCGATGGTATTCAAGACCCACAAAATTTGGGTGCAATCATTCGTTCATCGCACGCGTTTGGTGCGATCGGCGTGGTGGTCGCGAAAGATCGTGCCGCGGGTGTGACCGGAGTGGTAGCGAAAGCGTCGGCGGGCGCGCTCGCATTTTGCCCAGTGGCGCGCGTGGTGAACATTTCGCGTGCGTTGGAAGAGCTGAAAGCAGCCGGCTACTGGACCGTCGCGGCCGACCCCAATTCAAAAGAAGCGCTCTGGAGTGGAAAGCTCAACGGCCCGCTCGCAATCGTCGTGGGTGCCGAGGGGCCGGGCATTCGCGACGGTGTTCTCGAGCGCTGCGATTTTCGCTTGAACATTCCCATGAGTGGAAAAGTGGCCTCGCTAAACGCCTCGGTGTCGGCTGCGGTGTTGCTGTACGAAGTGACCCGGCAGCGCGGGCCGGCAACTAACGTGCAAACAACCGTTAGCGACGCTTGACTCGACTCACCGTAAGTATGTATGCAGGCGCGCCTTTTTCAAAAGTCGACGTGAGAAGGTTTCGTTTGCAGTTTCGAACCTTTGCCGGTGTAGCTCAGCTGGTAGAGCAACTGATTTGTAATCAGTAGGTCGCGGGTTCAAGTCCCGCCGCCGGCCTGTAGTGGGTGTGGCGGGAAAAAATGAAGTTCCGCAGTGGGGAAAGCAAAGTGCAATTTGGAGGGCGACACATCTAAGGAGAGGTGCCCGAGTGGCCAAAGGGAGCAGACTGTAAATCTGCCGGCTCTATGCCTACGTTGGTTCGAATCCAACCCTCTCCACATAGCGGCAAATTCACGCGGGCATAGCTCAGCTGGTAGAGCGTCAGCCTTCCAAGCTGAATGTCGTGGGTTCGAATCCCATTGCCCGCTTGAGCAAAAAGGGAGATGAAGCGCAGTCGTTAAAGAATCAGCTGTTGAAAGGCAGTTAACAATAGGAGCTGCCCTGATAGCTCAGATGGCAGAGCGCATCCTTGGTAAGGATGAGGTCACCGGTTCAATCCCGGTTCAGGGCTCCATTCATTCGCAGTTACAGTCACCGCAAGGAGTAGCAGGCAATGAGCAAGGAAAAGTTCGATAGAAGCAAGCCGCACGTCAACATCGGCACCATCGGTCACGTCGACCACGGCAAGACCACGTTGACCGCCGCGATCACCAAGGTGTTGGCCAAGTCTGGCGGCGCGACTTTCCTCGCGTACGATCAGATTGACAAAGCGCCTGAAGAGCGTGCCCGCGGTATCACCATCTCGACCGCGCACGTCGAGTACCAGACCAAGAACCGTCACTACGCCCACGTCGATTGCCCGGGCCACGCCGACTATGTGAAGAACATGATCACCGGCGCCGCGCAGATGGACGGCGCGATCTTGGTGGTGTCGGCCGCTGACGGCCCGATGCCTCAGACCCGTGAGCACATCTTGCTCGCGCGTCAGGTCGGTGTGCCGTACATCGTGGTGTTCTTGAACAAGGTCGACATGCTCGACGACCCCGAGCTCCGTGAGCTGGTAGAAATGGAAGTTCGCGACCTGCTCAAGAAATACGAGTTCCCCGGCGACAAGACCCCGATCATTCCCGGCAGCGCGTTGAAAGCGCTCGAGGGTGACGCTTCTGAAATCGGCGAAGGCTCGATCTTGAAGCTGATGGAGGCGGTTGATGCGTATATTCCGACTCCGCAGCGCGCCACCGACAAGCCGTTCTTGATGCCGGTCGAAGACGTGTTCTCGATCGAAGGCCGTGGCACCGTGGCCACCGGCCGTGTGGAGCGCGGTATCGTCAAGGTTGGCGAAGAAGTTGAAATCGTCGGCATTCGCCCCACCACCAAGACCGTGATCACCGGCGTCGAAATGTTCCGCAAGCTGCTCGATCAGGGCCAAGCGGGCGACAACATCGGTGCGTTGCTCCGCGGCTTGAAGCGTGAAGACGTTGAACGTGGCCAAGTGTTGTCGAAGCCTGGCAGCGTCAACCCTCACACCAAATTCAAGGGCGAGGTCTACGTGCTCACCAAGGAAGAAGGCGGTCGCCACACGCCGTTCTTCAAGGGCTACCGTCCTCAGTTTTACTTCCGCACCACCGACGTGACCGGTTCTGTGAAGTTGCCGGACAACGTCGAAATGGTGATGCCGGGCGACAACATCAGCATCGAAGTCGAGCTGATCACCCCCGTGGCGATGGAGAAGGGTATTCGCTTCGCCATTCGTGAAGGTGGCCGTACCGTAGGTTCGGGCGTCGTGGCCGATATCGTCGCCTAATAGCGACGTCGTTCACGTGACTTGACAGGAGGGGACGGTCTTTGTCATCAGACCGTTCCCTTCGAGCGTCTTCGTAGGGTTTTAACCAATAGGCCGTATCTGCAGAGGAAGTCGTCATGCCGAAGGGTAACCGCAGCATCATTTCGATGGAATGCTCTACTTGCAAAGAGCGCAACTACTCCACGACCAAGAACCGTCGTAAACAGCAAGACAAGCTCGAGCTTTCGAAGTTCTGCCCGCGTTGCCGCAAGCACACGGTGCATAAAGAAGGCAAAGTCTAGCTCGCCGTATTGTTAGGCCAGTAGCTCCAACGGTAGAGCAGCGGTCTCCAAAACCGCGTGTTGGGGGTTCGAATCCCTCCTGGCCTGCCAGTTTTCGATTGAAGCGTTCGGCCATTCGGCCAGTCGAGCAGAAAGAAAAAGGTTCAGGAAATGTCAGCCAGCGAAGCCAGCCAACAAGCCAATCGTTCAGGCATGGACCCGACGCGTTTGGTGATCGTGTCGCTGATGGTGTTTGGCATCGTGTTCGCGCTCTTCTTGGACAAGGTGCTCGATCTGGTGTGGGCGTCGGCGTCGCTCAAAAACACCGAAGTGCTCGAAGGTTTGGGTTGGCGGGTGACCACCGTGCTGGGCGTTTGCCTTGCCACAGCGGGTGGCGTTTTTGTGTGGGTGAATCAAAAGACCCGCTCCTTGTCGCTCGAAATCGCCACCGAGTTGATGAAGGTTACCTGGCCCACATGGGAAGAGACGCGTATTTCGACGATCGCCGTGGTGGTGGCGTCGGTGGTGGCTGCGGTGATTCTCTTTGGCATCGATTCGCTGAGCTACAAGGTGATGGTTGAATGGCTGCCGGCGCTCTGGGGAAAATTAAATTAACGATGGGTGCGACGGCGCAAGTGAAGGCGAGCGAGGGCAACATGTCCGCTGATAAGAAATGGTACGTGGTGCACACGTACTCGGGCTTCGAGAACAAGGCCAAGAAGAGCCTGGAAGACAAAATCAAGCTCGAGAGCCTTCAAGATCAGTTCGGCGAAATTCTGATTCCAATGGAACAGGTCGTCGAAATGGTGAAGGGCGAGAAGAAGACCAGCAAGCGCAAGTTTTTTCCCGGGTACATCTTGGTGCAGATGCAAATGAACGATCGCACCTGGCACTTGGTGAAGAACACGCCCAAGGTGACTGGTTTCGTGGGTGCGGCGCACAATGAGCAGCCACCGCCGATCAGCAACGCTGAGGTGCAGCGGCTGACCACGCAAATTTCAGAAGGTACTTTGAAGCCGAAGCCGCGAGTGCAGTACGACGAAGGCGACGCGGTGCGGGTGATCGACGGCCCCTTTGCGAATTTCAACGGCACCATCGAAGAGGTGAACCCCGAGAAGGGCCGGGTCAAGGTGTTGGTCTCTATTTTCGGCCGTTCCACTCCGGTGGAGCTCGACTTCATGCAAGTCGAGAAGACTGGCGGGTAAATTTTGTTGTCGTCGTACCGGAGCAGAAATGGTTCTGCGCTGGCGTTAAACGTGGGAGGCCGACGGGCAGTAACGCCGAGAGCCGTTTGCACCACTGAGGTAGTCAAAAATGAAGAAAGTAACTGGGCAGGTGAAGCTGCAGATTCCTGCCGGCAAGGCGAACCCCGCGCCGCCGGTGGGTCCTGCGCTCGGTCAGCAAGGCGTGAACATCATGGAGTTCTGCAAGCGCTTCAATGCCGCGACGCAGGCTCAAATGAAAGACGCGCTCATCATTCCCGTCATCATCACCGTCTATCAAGACAAGTCGTTCGACTTCATCTTGAAGACCCCGCCGGCTTCAATTTTGTTGAAGAAGGCAGCCGGGTTGCACACCGAGAAAAAGAAGGGCTCTGGAGCGAAGAAGACCGGTAAGGAAAAGGTCGGGCAGATTACCAAGCAAAAGCTTGAAGAGATCGCCAAGGCCAAGATCCAAGACACCACCGCGGCTTCCTTGGAAGCTGCGATGCGCACCATCGCCGGTACCGCGCGGTCGATGGGTATCGACATCGTCGGCTAACCGCTCACCCTTTTTAAAACTTCATTTAAAGGAATTTCACCATGCCTCAATCAGGGAAAAAATTTCGTGCGGCGGCCGCCAAGGTCGATCGCAACAAACGTTACAGTGTGGCCGAGGGCTTCAAGGTTTTGAAAGAGACCGTGGAGCTGACCAAGACCAAGTACGATCAGACCGTCGACGTGGCGATTAACTTGGGTGTTGACCCCAAACACGCCGATCAGATGGTGCGTGGCGCCGTGGTATTGCCGCACGGCACCGGTAAAACGGCTCGCGTGGCAGTTTTTGCCAAGGGCGAAAAGTTGAACGAAGCGACCGCGGCTGGCGCTGACATTGTCGGTGAGGCTGACCTGGCGAAGAAAATTGAAGAAGGCTTTATGGACTTCGACACCGTCATTGCCACGCCCGACATGATGGGTGTCGTCGGCCGCTTGGGTAAGGTGCTCGGTCCCCGTGGCTTGATGCCGAACCCCAAAGTTGGCACGGTGACGATGGACGTCGCGAAGGCCGTCAAAGAGGCCAAGGGTGGCAAAATCGAGTTCCGCGCTGAGAAGGCGGGCATCGTGCACGCGCCAGTCGGCAAGAGCTCGTTCTCTGCTGAGAAACTGGCCGAGAATTTCAACGTGCTGATCGACCTGGTGATGAAGCTGAAGCCCGCGACCGCCAAGGGCGTGTACCTGAAGGGCGTCGCTGTCTCTTCGACGATGGGCCCAGGCGTGAAGATCGACACGCAAGAAATCAACGCCCGCTTCCGTTAGTAGGCTTTCAAGCCTCTCACATTGTTTTGTGAAGAAAAGCCCTCTGAGAAATCTGGGGGCTTTTGCTTCTATGGAACGTTCTGCTGATCACATAGGTCATTGACCCGATGTTTCTGTAACGGCGCGGTGGCATAGGCAGTGCCCTATGAGCAGAAGACCGATTTTTCTGGCTTTACTGGGCGCGACGGTAGCGGGGTTGACCGGCTGTGAATCAGCCGTCGCTGGCCCAGGCGATTGCGGAACAGTGGCGCCGCCGACAGAGCCCAACATCGTCTTTGTCACCTCAGGCAAAGTGCAGGCAGGTCAACTCGGGGGCCGTGCCGGAGCCGATAGCTACTGCCAAGCCGTAGCCACCGATGCAGGTCTGCCGGGTAAGTACACGGCCTATTTATCGGTGCTTGACGGCGGTAATTGGAATGCCGTGGCCCATTTGATTCAAACGAGCGGCCTCGATGGAGGGCCGCGGGGCTGGGTTCGGCCTGATGGTGAGCCGGTCATTGATGGGCTCAGCGATCTCTTGGCGCCCCAATTTATGCACCTGCCGACGATGAACGAGCGGCGAGGCATCAACGCACGGCCCAATTACGTTGCGACCGGAACGTACCCCGACGGAGAGCCGATGTTTACCTGCGATGATTGGACGAACAGCCAGTCGACAACCCTGGCGCTGGGAGGCCTTCCTGAAGCGGGTGGCCGCGGCTGGACCTCGACGGTCTTCCCGGGGTGTGCTGACCCCGTCAGTCTTTATTGCTTCGGAGTCGACCGCTACGCGCCGATCGCCGTGCCGATGCCTCCGCCCAACTCACGCCGGCTGTTTCTGACGTACTCAGCGATACGAGGCAACGATTTGGCCTCGGGCCGATGCTGGACTGAAGCCGCGGAGTACGGACTTTCAAGCCCCGGCAATTTCATCGCATACCAGCTCGGCGCAAACTACCCAGCTGAGCTCCTGAATCTCGACGGAGGTGATTGGTATCGTTTAGACGGCATCAAGATACTGACCGCCAATGAGGTGAACCGTCCTGATGCGGGGCAGATGATCTTCTTGGCGCCTCCAGACCTGACTATCAAAGGCGAGCATCTCGCTGTCAGCGTGTGGGTCGGCGATTATGTGACCCGCCCAGGTGGAGGTCAGCGGGTGAATTGCTCCGACTGGTCGACCCAGTCTGGAGAAGGCATGGTCATCGACTCAACGGTCGAAGTTCCTGCGTTCAGTTACAGAGACTGCAGTCAGGCCGCGCATGTCATTTGCGTCGAGAAATGAAGCATTGGGTACCTAAAGGCAGGCTGCTTGTTTGGGTAGGAAATGCGGTTGCCACCTGTCGCGTTCTAAAGAATTCGCAGCGCCCAATGACCCAACTCGAGCACGTCTATGTTATTGAATTTACAACTTTCATTCCTTCTTTCGCAGGGGAGCTTGACTTCCTTTCCCGACATCGGGTAAGCGCCCCAAGCTTTGCAATTCAGACGCCAATGTCGATGAGGCGGCGGCGTCAATACCCTGGGTGAAGACAGCAGGGATGCAGCGGTGAAAGTCGGTTTTTCTTTGGCAGCTCGAAGCAATGAAGGGTCGAGCAGAAAAACGACGGAAAGCGCGGCATTCAAACGGCCGAAGTGGGCCAGCCCTGCCGAGACAGGAAGCGGTGGTGTTCGATGTTTTGGCCTCTCGCTCTTGAACTCTGTACCAGGCAAATCGCTGGACAGGAGGTGACACAAAAGTGCTGAAGAGCGAAAAAGAAGAGATGATCAAAGATCTTTCCGACAAGTTCGCGCGGGCGAAGTCGCTCGTCGTGGCGCAAGTCGGCAAGATGGACGTCGAGACCGTGACCAAGCTTCGCAAGAAGCTGCGTGAGGGCGGTGTCGAATACAAGGTGCTCAAGAACACCTTGGCCAAGCGGGCTGCCAAAGGCACCTCGGTCGAGCTGGTAGCAGACGACTTCGTGGGGCCGGTGTCGGTGTCGATCAGCTACAAAGACGTGATTGCTCCCGCCAAAATCTTGGTTGATTTCACCAAAGATCTCGAGACGCTCAAGATCAAGAGCGCCGTCGTTGAAGGCAAGAAGACCGACGTCAATGGCGTGAAGGCGCTGGCGAAGCTGCCAGGCTTGAACGAGCTGCGCGCGAAGTTGCTCGGCATGTTCAACCAACCCGCTGGCAAGCTGGTGCGCACCATCGCCGAACCCGGCTCGTCGCTGGCTCGGATCATCAAGGCAAAAGCAGAAAAGCAATAAATCGAACCCATCAACCCAATTTTTGAAATAACCAAAGAAGGAAGAACTCAAATGGCAGACTTGCAACAGATCGTTGACCAACTCTCGGCCCTGACTGTGATGGAAGCCGCTGACCTGGTGAAGAAGCTCGAAGAGAAGTGGGGCGTTTCGGCGGCCGCGGTAGCGGTGGCCGCGGGTGGTGCGCCAGCGGCGGGCGGTGCTGCGGCCGCGGCTGAAGAGAAGACCGAGTTCACGGTCGTACTGGCGAAGGCTGGCGACAAGAAGATCGACGTGATCAAGGTCGTTCGTGAGCTCACGGGTCTGGGTCTCAAAGAGGCCAAGGACTTGGTTGAAGGCGCTCCCAAGCCGCTCAAAGAGGGCGTGAACAAGGAAGACGCCGCCAAGATGAAAGAGAAGCTCACCGCGGTAGGTGCCACGGTCGAGCTGAAGTAACTCGAAGAAAGTTTGAAAAGGTGGGCCGGTGCTTCTTCAAAAGAGGCACCGGCTCTGCCTGTCTTAAGAAGCACTCAAGAATTCGCGTTCCACTGACTTTTTCACCCTTCATCCATCCCGTTTTTTTAGAGGCTTTAAGCGAATGCCGACCCTCCAGAACAACTTCCGCGTCCGGAAGAGCTTCGCGAAGATTCCCAAAGTCATCGACATTCCCAACTTGATCAACATTCAGAAGCAGAGCTTCGAGAAGTTTCTGCAGGCCGATGTTCTGCCTGAGAAGCGCGAAGACTTAGGGCTTCAGGGTGTCTTCAAGTCGGTGTTTCCGATTCGTGACTTCAACGAAACTTCTTCGCTCGAGTTCGTTAGCTACAACCTCGAAAAGCCGAAGTATGACGTCGACGAGTGCCACCAGCGTGGCATGACCTACGCCGCGCCGATCAAAGTGGTCGTGCGTTTGGTGGTGTGGGACAAAGACGAAGAGACCGGCGCGCAGTCGATTCGCGACGTGAAGGAGCAAGAGGTCTATTTCGGCGAAATTCCGCTGATGACCCAGAACGGCACCTTCATCATCAACGGCACTGAGCGCGTGGTGGTGAGCCAGTTGCATCGCAGCCCCGGCGCCTTCTTTGACGACGACAAGGGTAAGACCCACTCGTCGGGCAAGCGCCTGTTCAACGCTCGCATCATTCCGTACCGCGGCTCGTGGATCGACTTCGAGTTCGATCACAAAGACCTGATGTACGTGCGCATTGACCGCCGCCGCAAGTTGCCGGCCACGGTGCTCATTCGCGCGTTGGGCGCAGTGCAAGACACGGCGAAGAAAAACCCGCTCGAGTTCAAGGGCTCGACCGAAGAAATTCTCAACTACTTCTACGCGACAGAAACCATTTATCTGCACAGCAACACCGAGTTCGAGAAGTCAGTCGACTTGGACCTGTTGCCTGGTCAGCGCGCCACCCGCGACATTCGCACCAAGTCAGGCGAATTGATCGTGAAGAAGAACGGCAAGTTCACCCGCGCCGGCTTGAAGAAGCTCGAAGCGGCGAAGATGACCCGTTTGCCGATCGACGCCGACGAGCTGTTCTCGAAGGTCTCGGCCTACGACGTGGTCGACGAGAGCACCGGCGAAGTGATCTTGGAGTGCAACGAAGAAGTCAGCCAAGAGAAGATCGAAGAGCTGCTCAAGCGCGAGATCAAAGAGTTCAAGGTGCTCTTCATCGACAACCTCAACGTGGGCCCGTATCTGCGCGAGACGTTGCTGATGGACAAGATCGAGAGCCCTGAGCACGCGCTGATGGAGATCTACCGGCGCATGCGCCCAGGCGATCCTCCGACACCTGAGACTTCGCTCAACCTGTTCGTCAACACGCTGTTCTTCAACCCCGAGCGCTACGACTTGTCGAAAGTCGGCCGCTTGAAGCTGAATGTAAAGTTCAGCATCGAAGAGCCGCTTGATCAGCAGATTCTCACCAAGCGCGATATCTTAGAGACGGTTCGCTACTTGATCGAGCTCAAGAACGGCAAGGGCGTGATCGACGACATTGATCACTTGGGCAACCGCCGCGTGCGCGCGGTGGGTGAGCTGCTCGAGAACCAGTACCGCATTGGTCTGGTACGCATGGAACGCGCGATCAAAGAGCGCATGAGCCTGCAAGAAATCGAAACGTTGATGCCGCACGACCTGATCAACGCCAAGCCGGTGACTGCGGTGATCAAGGAGTTCTTCGGTTCAAGTCAGCTCTCGCAGTTCATGGATCAGACGAACCCCCTGTCAGAGGTTACGCACAAGCGGCGCCTGTCGGCCCTTGGGCCCGGCGGTCTGACCCGCGAGCGCGCCGGCTTTGAAGTGCGCGACGTGCACCCCACGCACTACGGCCGCATCTGCCCGATTGAGACCCCTGAAGGTCCGAACATCGGCCTCATCGCGTCGCTGTCGACCTACGCGCGCGTCAATGAGTTCGGCTTCGTCGAGACCCCGTACCGCAAGGTCGAGAACTCGAGCCTCACTCCCGAGGTGGCGTTCTATTCGGCGCTCGAAGAAGAAAAGCACACCATCGCCCAGGCCAATGTCGAGACTGACAAGAAGGGCAAGTTCGCTTCTGAGTTCGTGGCGGTGCGCCGGGCCGGTGAGTTCACCAAGGCCAAGAGCGAAGACGTGAATTTGATGGACGTGTCGCCCAACCAACTGGTGTCAGTGGCCGCGGCGTTGATTCCCTTTCTCGAGAACGACGACGCCAACCGCGCGCTGATGGGCTCGAACATGCAGCGCCAGGCGGTGCCGCTGATTCGCACCCAGGCTCCGTTGGTAGGTACGGGTATGGAAGCGATCGTCGCGCGCGATTCTGGCGTGACGGTGGTTGCCAAGCGTGACGGTGTGGTCGAAGCCGTCGACGCCGGCCGTATCGTGGTGAAGGCCGACGTGCCCGCGGCGTTCAGTGACGTGGCGAGCGAGGTCGATATCTACAACCTCCTCAAGTACACGCGCTCGAACCAGAACACCTGCTTGAACCAAAAGCCGATCATCAAGCGCGGCGACAAGGTCAAGAAGGGCGACGTCATCGCCGATGGTCCCGCGACTGAAACGGGCGAGCTCGCGCTCGGTCAGAACGTGGTGGTGGCCTTCATGCCCTGGCAGGGTTACAACTTCGAAGACTCGATTCTCTTGAGTGAGAACCTGGTGAAGAATGACTACTTCACCTCGATTCACATTGAAGAGTTCGAGTGCATTGCCCGCGACACCAAGTTGGGTAAAGAAGAAATTACCCGCGATATTCCCAATGTCGGTGAAGAGGCCCTTAAAGACCTCGACGAGTCGGGCATTATTCGCATTGGCGCTGAAGTGAAGCCGTCTGACGTGTTGGTCGGCAAGATTACTCCCAAGGGCGAGACGCAGTTGTCGCCTGAAGAGAAACTCTTGCGCGCGATCTTCGGCGAAAAGGCCGGCGACGTTCGTGACTCAAGCTTGCGCGTGCCCCCAGGAGTTTCGGGCACGGTGATCGGTGCCAAGGTCTTCTCGCGCAAGGGCGTCGAGAAAGACGAGCGCGCCAAGCAGATCGAGTCGATGGACGAAGCGAAGTTGCTCAAAGATCAGAACGACGAGATCAAGATCATTCAAGACTCGGCGTACAGCCGCATTCGCAAGCTTTTCAGCGGTAAAGAAGCGCAAGGCAAGCTGGTCGACGATAAAGGCAAGCAGCTGCTGAAGAAGGGCGACGTGCTCAACGAAGAGCTGCTCAGCCAGATTCCCTACAAGTACTGGGGCGAAGTTTCGGTGGGCGATCAAGTCGATCAGAAGATCGCCGAGATTCTGCGCAACCTGGAATCGAACAAGGAGGCCGTGAAGCTGGCCTTCGGCGAAAAGATCGCGCGCATCAAGAAGGGCGACGAGTTGCCCCCTGGCGTGATCAAGATGGTCAAAGTGTACGTGGCCATCAAGCGCAAGCTCGCGGTGGGCGACAAGATGGCCGGCCGCCACGGTAACAAGGGTGTCGTTTCGCGCATTCTGCCCGCAGAAGACATGCCGTACTTGGAAGACGGCCGTCCGGTAGACATCGTGCTCAACCCGCTCGGCGTGCCTTCGCGTATGAACATTGGTCAGATTCTCGAGACACACTTGGGCTGGGCGGCCAAAGGCGTTGGCGAGCGTCTGCAGAAGTACATCGACGAGAAGTGGAGCCCGGCTGAGCTGCGCAAGAAGCTCAAGGAGCTCTATGACGACGAGGCGTTCGGCAAGTTCGTCGACAACCTCGGCGACAAAGAAGTGATCTCGTTGTGCCAGCGCTTGAAGCCCGGCATTCATGTGACGTCGCCGGTGTTCGAAGGCGCGGGTGAAACCGAGATTCACAACCTGCTCGGCGAAGCGGCGCTGCCCAAGTCAGGTCAGATGGTCCTCTTCGACGGCCGCACCGGCGAGCCGTTCGATCACGATGTCACCGTGGGCGTGATGTACATGCTCAAGCTCCACCACTTGGTCGACGAGAAGATTCACGCGCGTTCGATCGGGCCGTACTCCTTGGTTACCCAGCAGCCGCTCGGTGGCAAGGCCCAGTTCGGTGGCCAACGCTTAGGCGAGATGGAAGTGTGGGCGATGGAAGCTTACGGCGCGGCATACACGCTCCAAGAGTTTCTCACGGTGAAGAGCGATGACGTGGTCGGTCGTACGCGCATGTACGAGGCGATCGTCAAGGGCGACAACACGTTGGAGTCGGGCCTGCCCGAGTCGTTCAACGTGCTCTTGAAAGAGCTCCAGTCGTTGGCGCTCGACGTCGAATTGCTCGAGCAAGCACCGCCTGAGCGGCAGCGCTCGACCTTCGGAGGCGGCGAAGAGCCGGCAGCCACCGGTACCGACGCTTAAAAGAGCCTTCAATAGACAGATCTTTCTTCGATTCGATTTCAATTAACGAAGCATCAGTGACTGCCGGAGACGTCAAGTGAAAGACATCTTCAATTTCTTCGAGAAGCCCAAAGACCCTCTTTCTTTTCAAGCCATTCGTATCGGCTTGGCCTCGCCTGACAAGGTGCGGCAGTGGTCTCACGGTGAAGTGAAGAAACCTGAAACCATTAACTACCGTACCTTCAAGCCAGAGCGTGACGGCCTGTTCTGCGCGCGCATCTTTGGGCCCGTGAAGGACTACGAGTGCAACTGCGGCAAGTACAAGCGCATGAAGCACCGTGGCGTGGTGTGCGAGAAGTGTGGCGTCGAAGTGATTCAGTCCAAAGTGCGCCGTGAGCGCTTGGGCCACATCACCTTGGCCACGCCGGTTGCTCACATTTGGTTCTTGAAGAGCCTGCCGTCGCGCATTGGTAACTTGCTCGACATCACGCTCAAAGAGCTCGAAAAAGTTCTCTACTGTGAGAGCTACATCGTGCTCGACCCCAAGAGCACGCCGCTCGAGAAGGGTGAGTTGATTTCAGAAGAGAAGTACCAGCGCATGTTGTCTGAGCACGGCGACGACTCCTTCGTGGCCGGCATGGGCGGTGAAGCGGTTCGCGAGATGTTGAAGGCGATCAACGTGCATCAGTTGGCCGATCAGCTTCGCGCCGACATGCGCGTCACCACGTCAGAAGCGAAGCGCAAGAAGATCGCCAAGCGTTTGAAGGTGTGCGAGTCGTTTCGCATTTCGGCGAACTTGCCTGAGTGGATGATGCTCGACGTCGTTCCGGTGATTCCACCCGACCTGCGCCCGTTGGTGCCGTTGGACGGTGGTCGTTTCGCAACCTCTGACTTGAACGATTTGTACCGCCGCGTGATCAACCGCAACAACCGCTTGAAGCGTCTGCAGGAGCTCAACGCGCCGGACATCATCATTCGTAACGAAAAGCGCATGCTGCAAGAGGCCGTCGACGCATTGTTCGACAACGGTCGCCGCGGCAAGACGATCACTGGCCCCAACAAGCGACCGCTCAAGTCGTTGTCGGACATGCTCAAAGGCAAGCAAGGTCGTTTCCGCCAGAACTTGCTCGGTAAGCGCGTCGACTACTCAGGCCGTTCAGTGATCGTGGTGGGCCCCGAGCTCAAGCTGCACCAGTGCGGCTTGCCGAAGATCATGGCGCTCGAGCTCTTCAAGCCGTTCATCTACAACAAGCTCGAAGAGAAGGGCTACGTCACCACCATCAAGTCGGCGAAGAAGATGGTCGAGAAGGAGCGCCCCGAGGTTTGGGACATTCTCGACGACGTGATTCGCGAGCACCCGGTGATGTTGAACCGCGCTCCGACGCTCCACCGGTTGGGCATGCAGGCGTTTGAGCCGGTGCTGATCGAAGGCAAAGCGATTCAGCTGCACCCGCTCGTTTGCGCGGCGTTCAACGCTGACTTCGACGGCGACCAAATGGCCGTTCACGTGCCGCTGTCGGTCGAAGCACAAGTCGAAGCGCGCGTGCTGATGATGTCGACCAACAACATCTTGAGCCCCGCGAACGGCAAGCCGATCATCGTGCCCACGCAAGACATGGTGCTGGGTATTTATTACATGACCCGCCCCCGTGAATTCGCGCGTGGCGAAGGTCATGTGTTTGCCTCGCCCGACGAAGTGCGCGCCGCGTACGATCAGGGCCAGGTCGAGCTTCAAGCCAAAGTGAAGTGCCGCATCAACGGCAAGCGCTACGAGACCACCGTGGGCCGCGTGCTGTTGTGGGAAATTGTTCCCCGCAAGGTGGGCTTCGACGCCGTCAACAAGGTGCTCGATAAGAAGCAGCTCGGCAACTTGATCGACCTTTGCTACCGCCTCACCGGTGAAAAAGAGACCGTGTTGATGGCCGACCGCATTCGTACGTTCGGTTACACCAATGCGACCAAGGCCGGCATCTCGGTGGCGATCAAAGACATGATCATTCCAGCGCGTAAGACGGAGCTCCTCGCGAGCGCGCAGAAGGAAGTGAACGAGATTGAGAACCAGTACCTCGAGGGGTTGATCACCCACGGCGAGCGCTACAACAAGATCATCGACATCTGGTCGCAGACCACTGAAGTCGTCACCGACGAAATGATGAAGCAGATCTCGGAAGAGACGATCAGCGGCACGAATGCAGAAGGCAAGAAGGAGACGCGCAAGCAAAACTCCTTCAACCCGATCTTCATCATGGCCGACTCGGGTGCGCGTGGTTCGAAACAGCAGATTCGTCAGCTGGCCGGTATGCGCGGTTTGATGGCCAAGCCCTCGGGCGAAATCATCGAGCAGCCGATCACCGCTAACTTCCGCGAAGGTCTGTCGGTGCTGCAGTACTTCATTTCGACCCACGGTGCTCGTAAGGGTCTGGCCGACACCGCGCTCAAGACCGCCAATTCTGGTTATTTGACGCGCCGTTTGGTCGACGTGGCGCAAGACGCGATCATCAACGAGTACGACTGCGGCACGATGGACGGTCTGGTCATTTCGGCCTTGGTTGAAGGCGGCGAAATCATCGAGCCCTTGGGTGAGCGTATTTTGGGCCGCGTCGCGCTCGACGACATTCACGACCCGGTGACGGGCGAAGTGTTGGTGCGCGCGAATGAAGAGATCGACGAAGGCCGGGTGACGAAGATTGAGAACTCGGGTCTCGACCGCGTGAAGATTCGCTCGGTGCTTACCTGCCAGACCAAGCGCGGCATTTGCATGGAATGCTACGGTCGTGACTTGGCCCGTGGCCGCAAGGTGTCGATCGGCGAAGCGGTGGGCGTGATCGCCGCGCAGTCGATCGGCGAGCCGGGTACGCAGTTGACGATGCGTACCTTCCACGTCGGTGGTACCGCGTCGAGCCGCGCGCAGCAGTCTGAGTTGACCAACCGTTTCCCTGGTACGGTGAAGTTCGCTGACCTGGCGACGGTGAAGCGCGCCGACGGCACCAGCGTGGTGATGAACCGCAACGGTGAGCTGTACATCGTCGACGATTCGGGCCGCGAGCGTGAGCGTTACAAGGTGATTTACGGTGCCCAGCTCTTCGTGAAGGAAGGTCAGAAGATCGAGACCAACTTCAAGATGGCCGAATGGGACCCGTTCGTCATGCCGCTCTTGACCGAAGTGGGTGGCAAGGTGCACTTCGAAGACATCATCGAAGGCGTCACCATGAGCGAGATCAACGACGAAGTGACCGGCATGTCTCGCCGGACCATCACCGAGTCGAAAGACCCCGATGCGCGGCCGCGCATCACCATTCGCGATGCGAAGGGTGAGGTGAAGACGCTCTCGACGCAGCAGCCGGCGAGCTACTTCTTGCCCCAAGGCGCGGCGATCGCGGTCGGTCAAGACGACGAGATCACTGCCGGTACGGTTATCGCCAAGGTGCCGCGCGAGACCACCAAGACCAAAGACATTACCGGTGGTCTGCCCCGCGTGGCCGAGCTGTTCGAAGCCCGTAAGCCGAAAGATCACGCAATGATTGCGGAAATCGACGGCGTGGTTTCGTTCGGTAAAGACACCAAGGGCAAGCGCAAGTTGATCATCACCCCCGAGGTGAACGGCGAAATTCGTACCGACCTGGCCAAGGAGTACTTGATCAGCAAGGCCAAGCACATCACCGTGCATTCTGGCGAGCGCGTGCGCGCCGGAGAGCCGTTGATGGACGGCGCCGAAAACCCGCACGACATCTTGAAGGTGTTGGGTGAGAAGGAGCTGGCTCGCTACCTGGTCGACGAGACGCAAGAAGTCTACCGGTTGCAGGGCGTGAAGATTAACGACAAGCACATTGAAGTGATTGTGCGGCAGATGTTGCGCCGGGTGCGCGTGTCTGACGTGGGTGACACCGAGTTCTTGGTCGACGAGCAAGTCGAAAAATGGCTCTTCGAAGAAGAAAACGAGAAGGCGATGAACGCGGGCAAGCGCCCCGCGGTTGGCGAGCCCTTGTTGCTCGGCATTACCAAGGCGTCGCTGTCGACCGAGTCGTTCATTTCAGCGTCGTCGTTCCAAGAGACCACCAAGGTACTCACCGAAGCCGCGATTTCGGGCAAGGTCGACTACCTGCGCGGTCTTAAAGAGAACGTGATCATGGGCCGGTTGATCCCCGCGGGTACCGGCTTACCGAACTACAAGCATCTGGACATCGCAGTCGAAAGCCCGGCCGACGAAATTCAGAGCATGGAAGACGCGTTGGCTGCCACGCACGATCCTTCAGCGTTGCAGGCTCCGGTAATGCCTGCACGGCCTGAAACGGGTGCGGCGTAATCGGCGCATTTTTCAGCGGGCGTCAGATTCCCGTTTAGAAAACAGCCAATATCTACGGGCGCTTGGGGTACTCCAGGCGCCTGTTTTTATTTGTCGGCAGTGGAGCCTGTGGCGAGCTGCTAACGCGTTGCGTTATGGTGGGTTTGATTACTTGAGGAGGCATGATGGAAGCACAAGCGTTGCAAAAGAAGGTGGCAGGTCAGCTTCAAGAGGCCAAGGCGGCGGTCAATCGTATGGAAAAAGAAGTGGTCGCCCTGGGAGCAAAGCAACGCAAGGAGCTTGAAGCCCTGGTCGCCCGCGTACAGTCGGGGGCGCAGTTCACCGTTCTGACCAAAAAGCTCAAAGGGGGACAGCAGGAGCTCAAGAAGCGTTTCGAAGAGCTGCAGTCTCGTCTGATGGAGGCTTTGGGCGTTGCGACGCATGCCGAAGTTGAAGCGCTGAACCGTGAGTTGGCCCGGCTGAACAAGAAGATCGATCGTTTGCTCAAGACCAAAAAAGACAAAGCTGCTGGCGCTGGTGGTGGTTCTTAAAAGGGGTTGTAAGGCCATGGCCGAAACTTCTGAAAAGCGACCGCTGGTAGACTTTTTCGAGCGCATTTACAGCCAGGCTCAAACGAGTGTGGCAGCGGCAGAAGATGAGCTCGCCAAGACAGTGGGCCGGTTGACTGACGCGGCCACTGAGCAGCGTGACGAAGCGCGGCGGCAAATACGTGAGCTGTCGGAGCGCGTCGTTAACCAGCGTAAAGAATTTGAGCGCACGGTCGACGAGAAGGTGCGCGGCATGCTTGAGCGTGTGCGGGTGCCAAGGCGCGATGAAATCAAGGCTTTGAATGAGCGGCTCGATGGTCTCACCAAGCGACTGGAGCGGCTCAAGCTGTGATCTTGGCCCGCGCCACCGTATTGGGGGTTTTGAGCGTGCTGGGCGCCATTGCGCTCGACACCCGTCAAAGCACGCCCGACTTAGACGACGGCGCAGAAGCCAAAGTACTGAGCGTCGACTGCCAAGTGGCGAAGCGTATCGTATTTCAGCGCGCGCAAAACCTGACTGATTGGGAGCAAGAGCGGGTGGCCCAAGCTGTCTGCGATGAGGCCCAGAAGGCGGGCTACGATGTTCGCTGGGTGTTGGCGGTGATTGAAGTCGAATCAGACTTCGACGCCCGTGCCGTTTCTCAGGTGGGCGCCCGGGGGTTGATGCAACTGACCGACGTCACTGCTGAGTACTTGGCTGCGTTGCACGGGTTGTCGCCGCGCCGAGACGCCGTGGGCCCTGACGCTGAATGGAACGTTCGGTTGGGCGTGCGGTACCTGGCTGACTTGCACCGCCGCTTTCAAGATTTAGACATGGCGCTGATGGCGTACAACGCAGGGCCTGGCAAGGTGCGTGAGTTAAGAACGACTGGCGGCTTAAGCACTTACCGTGTTTACCCCGCCAAAGTGCGGCAGGCCTTCGAGCGGTTTCATGACGAAGATCGCGCGCGCCGAGAGGCAATGTCACTCTCGAAATAGTCAATGTGGTATGCGGTAAGCGCTTTATTTCCCTCACCTCAGGGCTGGTTTCGTGAACGACAAACGCAAGTACCCACGCGTTCAAGCGCGCAATGTCTCAGCGCATTTGAACGTTGCGAGCCAGTCGTCGCCCTGCACGGTACAGAATATTTCGGCGGGTGGGCTTTTCATTCAGACCAATGAAGCGCTGCCGGTGGGCATGCCGGTCGCCGTGAACTTGGCCCGCCCAGGGTGGACCAAAGTTCTGCAGCTGACCGGGCGGGTTGTTTGGGCAATGGCCGAGCGCACGGCGGCCAAAAAAGGCACCGTACCTGGCATGCGCATCAAGTTTGACCCGCTGCCTACCGACGCCGCGCGCCAGTTGATGGTGTTGCTGACTGACTTGGGTGCGTTCGACTCCATTCCTCCTGAGGTGAGTGCCGAGGTGGCTGCTGCGCGCCCGTCGCACCCTCCCGCGCCGATACCGTTGACCTCTGCCGCGCAGGTGCACGCGGGGCCGGTCGTGTCGTCGCCGTCGATTCTACCTGGGGCCTTCGCGCCCACGGTGCAACACGTGCCGATGGTCAGCAAGGGCACTCCTGTGCCGCTGCCCGCGACGTTGCCGCACATTCCCGTGGTGCTGACCCCGCCGATTTCACAGCCTATTCCGCTCAGTCACGCGTACGCGGTGCCGGAGCCCGAAGCGACGCAGCCTTCGGCGCCCGCCGCGCCCATCGAAACGCCGCTGCCACGCCCCTCAGCGCAAAAACCTGACGACAGCACCCTGCCTGCGACGATGAATGACGGGGTGCGCATTTCGAGCCGGCAGCCGGCGGTGGTG
>JAIBBR010000036.1 GCA_019694575.1 Myxococcaceae bacterium | reverse complement strand
GAATGTCCCAGCCTTGCTGTCGCGGTCAGATTTTCACCCGAATCGCTCCCGGCAGCACCGTCATGCGGCACGGTAAACGGCCCGGTTGCTCACCGTCGCAATCGATGAACACCGCTTCGTCGCTCTCGGCGACCAGCGTGGTGCCCTTCAAGCATTCGGTGCCCGGCCACTTCACGTGCGCGCCCGAATAAACGCCGGCGCTCTTCACCACAAAGTCGGTCAGCCCGTAACCGCGCCACAAGGTGATGTCGAAAATGCCGTCAGACATGCTGGCTTGCGGAGCGACTTGCATGCCTCCCCCGAAGAAGCGCCCATTGGCGACCGCCGCGGTGGTGATGGTCATTTCGCGCAGCGGGGCTCCGTCGACGCCGATGCGCACTTTGCGATCGCTGTAACGAAGCAGCGTCTTCAACGACGCGATGAAGAACGACGCTTTGCCGCCCAGCACCTTGGAGCCCTTGTTCGCCGCATCAGCCACTTCGCCGCTCACTCCGAAGCTGCACACGTTGACGAAGTAGCGCGTGCCTTTGCCGTTGTGGTGCGTGGTGAACTCGAGCCGGCCGACATCGAGCGGCGCGGTGTCGTCGGTCGCAAGGCGCTCCAACGCTGATTTCAGCGTCAAGTTCCAAGCGAAGGAGCGGCGAAAGTCACCGCCGGTGCCGCGGGGAATCACCGCCAGCGCCGCTTGTGGGTTCACCACCGTGTCACCGTCGAAAAAACCGTTCGCCACTTCGTTGATGGTGCCGTCGCCGCCCACCGCCACGATGCATTGGTAGCCGTCGCGCAGGGCTTGGCGGGTTATCACCGTCGCGTCGAGCGGGTTTTGCGTGAAGGCGTGGCCGAAGGTGCCCAACGCGCGCGTGGCGTGGGCGTGCATTTCGAGCCAACGCTTACCGGTTTGGCCGCCAGCGCTCTGTGGGTTGACGACAAAAAACGTTTTCAGCATGGGTGTTGTTTTTTCTGTCTATAGGTTATTTGCCCCGTTTGCGAATGGGTCGGGAGCGAAAAACGAGCCGCATTCACGCAGTGTGCTGGGGTTTCTGTTGGGCCCTGCTTGCCTGCAGCAAGGCTCCACCCGGCGGAGCGAGCGCGGTGGTGCGGGTGGTGGTCGACACCGCGGCCACCTCCCAATGTATTCGCGTGGTGCTCTTACCCAGCGAGACGTCTGAAATTCGCAGCAGCGCGGTGACGGTGAGCCAAAGCGCGCGCCAAGCCGACGTGGCGTTTTCGCGCGGCGCGTTGCCCGAGCGGGTGCGGGTATTCGCAATTGGGTTTTCTGACGCGCAATGCACCGCCCTGAGCATTCCGCTCGAGCGCACCGAAGAAGAAGAAATTGTCTTCACCGAGGGCAAGTCGCGCACCCACGTCATCACCCTGACCCGCCGTGAGGGCGCGCGCGACGCTGACGGCGACGGTTATGTTTCACAAGCCACCGGCGGTACCGACTGCGATGACGACGACGCAGCCGCGCACCCCGGCACAGCCGAAGTGTGCGGCAACCAGAAAGACGACAATTGCAACCAGGCGACCGACTGCGCTGACCTGTCTTGTGCAAAAGCCAGTTGCGGCCCGGGCGCCAGCTGCGCGGCACAAGCCTGCCGAGAAACCCTTTGCACTGACGGCGAAGACAATGACGGTGACGGCCAACCTGACTGCGCCGATGTCGACTGTGCCGGCAAAACCTGTGCGAGCAACGGCACCTGCCAAATGTCACTCTGTCAAAATGCCAGCGCCGAGCTCGGGTTATGCGCCGACAAGTTCGACAACGACGGCGACGGGCTGTTCGACTGCGATGACCCTGACTGCGCCAACCAAGCCTGCGACAGTGGCGACAGGTGCACGAGCGGCTCACGTTGCCAAAGTGACGGCCGCTGCGGCAAAGGCACTGCGAAAGTGTGCCCGGCGCCCGCGAATGGTTGCCTCGGCGCGGGTGTGTGCATGGCCGGCACGGGGCAATGCAGCTACCCGCCGAAAACCGGCACCGCGTGTGACGACGGCAACCCATGCACCGACGCTGACGTCTGCTCGAGCACGGGTGTGTGCATGGGCGCCAAACGCAGCTGCAACCAACCGCCGGCGTGTTTCACCGCCACCGGCATGTGTGACGCCAACACCGGTTGCGTGTACACGCCCTCACCAGGCTCGGCTTGCGATGACGCCGACAACTGCACCTTGGCAGACCAATGCCAGACCGACGGTGGGTGTGGTGGCCTGCGCGTCACTTGCACGCCCAACGCGTGTCAGACGTTTCAAGGCCAGTGCCAAATTGATGGCGGGTGTGTCTTCGGCGACGCGCTCGCGGGCACGCCCTGTGGCACAGGCGTGTGCAACGGCAACGGGCGTTGCATCGGCGGCTTTGCTTACACGCCAAGCAACTTCACCCTGGCGATGATTCCCACTCCGAGCGGGCAAGTCACCGTGCTCGACTGCGCGCAGGTCATCATCGACGTGCCGGTGTTGGGGCCTCCGGTCTTCACGCAGTGGTGCGCGGGGCAGCCATTGCCCGGCGTGGCTGAAGTAACGCTCGCTGACGGCAGCAACGTGCCGCTGCTGTCTTTTGATTCGCTGCAGGTAGGCCCCAGCACGACGGTGCAAATACGTGGTGCGAGGCCGCTGATTGGGGTGTCGCTGGGCGACATCACCATTGCCGGCAAGGTGATTGTCGCTCCGGGCATGCTCGCGTGCGCGGCCGGTGGCGCGGGTGAACCGGGTAAAACCGATGCGTCGAATGGCGGCGGCGGTGGAGGTGCTTTCGGCAGTGAAGGCGCCCACGGTGGACACGGCTTCAAAGCCAGCGGCAATTCAACACCAGGAGAAGGCGGCCCAGGGGGGGCGGCGAATGGCGTGGCCCCGTTGGTGCCACTGCGCGGCGGTTGCCCCGGCGGCATGGGAGCAAGCTCGACTGGGCGCGCGGCGATGGGCGGTGGCGGGTTGCAGTTGAGCGCGGCGGGCGACGTGGTGATGACGGGTACCGTCGCGGCGCCAGGCGAAGGCGGCTTGGGTGGTACGGCGACGACTCCCGGCCGCGGGGGCAATGGCGGAGGCAGCGGCGGCGCCCTTCTGCTCGAAGGCCACTTCGTCACGATGTCTGGAAAAGCGGTGTTGACGGTGAATGGCGGCGGCGGGGGCGAAGGCGGCGGCACGCTGACCAATGGCAATAACGGGGCTTCAGGCCGGGTAGACGCACTTGATGCGGCAGCAGGAGGCGCCGGTACTTTCGCGGGTGGTTCGGGCGGTAATGGCGCGGCGAAAGACAACGCTCAGCCGGGGCAACCGCCGTCGAGCATTGTCAATACTGGCGGCGGCGGAGGTGGCGGTGGCGTAGGTCGCATTCGCCTGAATGCAGTGAATGGTTGCAGCATCGGCCCGATGGTGACGCTCGGCCCCGAGGTGAGCAGCAATCGCCCCGGTGCGGCCGGGTGCCCGTAACGCGCAAAAGCAAGCGTCTTACGAAATGAGACACGGCGACGGGTGTATTTCCGTTCGTTGCTGGTAGCTCGGGTGCTTGTTCTGAAAGGAAATCACCCATGGAGAACACGATGGCACTGTTGCTCGTGCTGGTTACCGTGAGCATCAACGCGCTCTTTTTCAAAGTCGCGGTGTGGGCATTCGCGCCGAACTGCCCCAACAGCCTGCTCCGCGCCGCCATCACCGGGGCAGTTGCCGGCGCCGCGGCCATTGGCACGTTCTTTCTGTTTGGGTTCAGCGTGCACCCCGTGCTCGGCTTCGCGGCCGCGCTGGTGGCGCCGCTGATGGTGGTCAAACTGTCGTACGGCATGAGCATGTTTCGCGCGGTGGTGGTGGTGATTTTCTACGGCATGATCGGGTACGTCGTGCGCGGGTACATCGAGCGTGGCACCGAGGCTCCTGCCCAAACACGCGAAGCCCGTGCACAGCTGAACGCGATAGACGAGCCACTTTTCGCCGAATGACGCGCGCAGGCTCAAAAGGCTGGTGGAGTGTTGATTGTCTCGTCAGCTTCTTTGGTTGCCATGGTGCTCTCATCGACGCATGAGGCTTAAAGAGGCTTACGTTCAGCGTGGGCCAATGACTTCAAATGGAAGTGTGGAGCCAAGCCAAGCCAGTTCACTTGCACCGCGGCCAGCACAGCCATAAGCCTTCGCCATGAAGACGTTTTTCCCCCTTTTGATGCTGTTGTCCGCGTGTGGCTTTGACTCGGTACAGGCGCCTTCGCCCCAAGCAACGACCCGCCAAAACCTGCAAGCCGAGTCGACGTTGACGTTCAATTCCGACTGGACGGTTCGGCAGAGCTCGGCATTGGTGATGGGCGAGCAACTGCGCATTGAATACAACGCAGCGCGCATTCAAAACTGCCTTGGCAACTACCAAGACAACCCGGCCTGGGTCGCCACCGCGCACTACATTTTAGGCGATGCGCCAGAGCGCACCGTGCAAGTCGGCGGCTACACGTCGAGCGGTTTCTCTTCGGTTGTGCCGTTGGACCGTGAAGGTGAGCTGACGCTGTGGTTCGAAGTCACCAACCGCTGGGGCTGCCAATGGTTCGATTCAGCGTACGGGCAGAACTACCACTTCAATGTCACCGACGCGTCGACAGTGCACTTCAACGCCGACTGGAGCATCAGCCGCCCTGACGATTTGTCGAGCGCCAAAGCCATTCGCGTCGAATACGCGTTGGAGCGCCTGCCCACGTGCCGTGCGTACTACCGTGGCTACGCCGCGTGGGACATTCTGGCCTATGCCCGCTTCGACGGCGGCCCGGTTCAAAGCACGCCGGTGACGCGCGGTTTCGGTGCTGAACGGGTGGCGGTGCCAGCGGCCTTCACCGTGCCCGCGGGAGCCAAAGACATGGAAGTGTGGTTCTTCAATTCAGACGAGTTCGGCTGTCACCTGTACGACTCGAACTGGGGCCAAAACTACCACCTGCAACTGCGCTGACTTTAGGCAGTTCACCACAACGGGTGCGCTTCGAGCTTTCGGCCACGCCTGACTTAGACCGCGGTCTTGACGAAAACCTCTTTGAGCTGCCGCTCATCGACTTCACCTGGCGCGGCGGTCATCACGTCTTGCCCGTTCTGCGTCTTGGGAAAAGGAATCACGTCGCGCAATGACTCGGCGTTGGTGAGCAACATCGCCAGCCGGTCCATACCGATGGCGATGCCACCGTGCGGAGGCGCTCCGAACTTGAGCGCGTCGAGCAAGAAGCCGAACTTGTTGCGGGCGTCTTCTTCGCCAATGCCGAGCGCTTGGAAAACGCGCGACTGCACCGCGGGGTCATGCAAGCGAATCGAGCCACCGCCAATTTCAAAGCCGTTGAGCACCACGTCGTAGCGCCAGCACTTCACTTTGCCGGGGTCAGTCTCTAAGTACTGCACGTCGCTGTCGTGAGGGCGGGTGAAGGCGTGGTGCGCCGCGGCCCAGGTCTTCGCGTCTTCGTCGTACTCGAAGAGCGGAGGGTTTACGACCCACAGAAAATTCCACACCCCGCCCGAGCCGTACTCGGGAATGAGCTTCAGCTTCTTGGCAATGTGCACCCGCAGGTTGGCCATCACCGTCTGCACCATCGACTCGCGGCCGAATTGAAACAGAATCAAGTCGCCCGGTTTCGCCTCGCACGCGGTGTTGATGGCGGTGCGCAGCGCGAGAGAAATCGTCTTCGAGAGCGGAGATTGGGTCCACTCGCCGCTCTCACCCACCTTGGCGCGGGCCAAGCCTTTGGCGCCCATGCCCTTCACGTACTCTTCGAGCTTGTCGCTCTCGGCGCGTGACAGCGAATACTGCGCCGGTACCACCATCGCCTTGACGATGCCCTTGGCGGCCACCGCGTCGACGAACATCGGCACGCCCCCTTCAGCGCCGTGTTGGCGAACCACGTCGGTCAGCACCACGTGGGGCAAACCGAAGCGCAAGTCGGGCTTGTCGTTGCCGTACTTGGCCATCGACTCGTCGAAGTCGAGCCGCGGAAAAGGCGTGGGCACTTTCACGCCCAGCACGTCGCCCCACAGTTTGGCGATGAGGCCCTCAATCACTTCGAAGACATCGTCTTGTTTGACGAAGCTCATCTCGACGTCGATTTGGGTGAATTCAGGCTGGCGGTCGAGGCGCAGGTCTTCGTCGCGGAAACACTTGACGATTTGAAAGTAGCGCTCGAAACCCGCCACCATGAAGAGCTGCTTGTAGAGCTGAGGGCTCTCGGCGAGCGCGTAAAACTTGCCCGGGTTCAACCGCGAGGGCACCAAGAAGTTACGGGCTCCCCCGGGCGTGTATTTGCCCATGAACGGCGTTTCGAGCTCCAAAAAGCCCTTCTCGACCAAATAGGCACGCGTCAATGCGTTCATCTTCGAGCGGGTGATGAGCGACTTCTGCAGTGGCGCCCGGCGCAAATCTAAATAGCGGTACTGCAAGCGCTTGGCTTCGGCGGTATTCGTGTTGTCGGTGAGCTCGAAGGGAGGCGTTTCGGCCTTGTTGAACACCGTCAGCTCGCTGCCGCGCACTTCGATTTCACCCGTCTTCATGTTCGGGTTCACGTTCTTGCCGCGCGAGAGCACCTTGCCGCGAATGCCAATGCACCATTCAGAACGAACCATCGCCGCGAGATCATGCGCTTCTTTGGCGTCGGGCTCGAAGACGACTTGGGTCAGACCTTCACGGTCACGCAAGTCGATGAACACCGCGCCGCCGTGGTCTCTAAAATTGTGCACCCAGCCGAAGAGCACCACGTCTTTACCGACGTCGGCTCCGGTCAATTGTCCGCAGGTGTGGGTTCGCTTCGTTTCGGTGATGAACTGGGTGGCCATGGTGGGCGCGCACCGTAGTGGGCAGTCGGCGGGCAGGCAACGCTTTCGAAAGAGGAGTGTCGAAAGAGGAGCGCAGCGGCCCGTGCGAATTTTGGCAGCAGCGTGCTGGCACGGCTGACGACAAAAGCAACGCGCTGCTCACCGCCGCCCGGGCAACGTGCCCGTCGGCCCTTCGAGCGCCACCGCCACCTGCGCGCCCTTGGTGAGCGTTTGGTACACCACGCAGTAACGTTCGGTGAGGGTAATCAACCGGTCTATCTGCTCGGCACTGGCATCGCTGTCGAGAACGAACTTCAGCCGAATGCGCGAAAAACCCACCGGCACTTCGCGCGACACCCCCAGCGTGCCGCGAAAATCGATGTCACCTTCGGCGCGCACTTCGGCGCAACGCAGCTCGATGTTTTGCGCGGTGGCAATCGCCTTCATCGTCACGCCCGCGCAGGCCACCAACGCATCGAGCAGCATGTTGGCCGAGCACGCGTGCAGCCCACTGCCTCCCGTCGCCACGTGCAGGCCGGCTTCAACCACCGTGCGCCCTGTTTCTACCCGGCACACCACGTCGTCACCGCTCAAGCGGCCCCGCGCCGTGAGGGTGATTTGCCCCGCCTTGGGGTCTTCGAGATAACGGTCTTTCAGGGGCGACTGAATGTCGCGCAGCTCTTCGGAATTCATGGAAGGCAACCTTACCCAACGCCGCGTGTCGCACCCACCCACGAAAATGAATTTTTTAGATGGGTCGGGTAGCGTCTGCGAACCTTGAAAACAACGCTGCTCGCCATCGCGGTGCTGACGGTTTTGTGGAGCGCCTGCGCGCCCAACCCGCCTGCCCCCGTGAAGATGATGATTTTGGCGCCCGACGCCACGGGCTCTTACAAAACGCAGCAAGTCGAAGTGAAGACCCTCACCGACGTGACGGCTTTCAAAGGCACGGTGGCTGACTTCTTGGGCAATGCGCGCATCGTGGTTGACCCGCAAGACCCGCTGCTCGCCTCTTTTGGCAACCAACCCACCGACGCGCAGCTGTCTGAAATCGTACAGAAAGACAAAGGCGGCGATGTGCGCGGCAACTTCATTGAAAAAGCGGGGGTGTGGTGGCCCGCCGATTTTCACACCTGGAACATGGCCACCCTTTACTGGAACCTGGAGCAAGCCTCGCTGTACTGGAACGACGTCTACGGCACCGCTTCGTCGGCGGCGTTGACGCAGGCCAAGGTGCTGTACTGGGCCAGCTACCAAGACTTGAACATTGGCAAAGACGACGTCACCGACAACGCGCTCTTCTTTTCACTCGTGCCGGCCTTCGTGGTGCTGCCTTTCAAAGAACCTGCTTCACTGCAGAAAGTGCCGTTCTCTCTCAACCTGGGCGTCGTGGCGCACGAGTATGCACACTGGGTTTTCAACCGCCGGGCTTTCGCAGGCGCGCTCTTGCCCGCCCCCGCCAACCCCAACTGGTGGCCCAACGGCTTCAATGTGGTGAAAGCAATAGACGAAGGCTTCGCTGATTTTCACGGTTATTCAGTGACCTGCCGCACCACCGCGGGCTGCCGGCCCAGCTTCTTGAGCGTCTCGCTCGAAGACCAAAACCTGGCGCTCTCACGTGACATTTCAAACCCCGGCCGCTGCATCGATGCCGGGTTGAGGGCGGCGATTTTGACACAAACGGGGCCGCAGTTTCTTGCCAGCGGCAACCAATACCGGCTGGGCACCTTAATCGCCACGTCGCTCTTTCAAGCCTCGCTCCAAGCGGGTGACAAACTAGACTTGATGCAGAAGGCGCTGTTCGACAGTTACGACGACGAACGCCCGGGTACGCCGGGGTTCAAGCAGCTCTTTTCTCAGTACGCCACCAACCCCCAAGGGTTTACTCCCGAGCTGATGGCGAACACGATTTTGAGCCACATCACCGACCCTGAGTTGAAACGGCTGACGTGCAACCAACTGCTCGACCGGTTGGCGTTAGAATGCGACGCGCCACCTTGCATGAACTTGCCCGCGTGCCCTTCTACCTCGTCGAAAGGCTCGGCGGGGTGCCTGTGAAACGCTCGCCGCTCGCCGTTTTCGCTTTGGTACTGCTCGCTTTTTCCAGCGTCGGCTTGGGCGCGCCACCCAAGAAAAAAAAGCCCCCTGAGCCCACGCCCGCCGACGAGTACACCCCGTACGAAGAAGAAGAAAAAATCGAAGAACGCAACCGCCGCGAGCTGCCCAAGCGCAGCGAGCCTGCGCCCATCGTTCGCGACGAAACAGACATCGAAAAGAAAGACCGCGAAGAAACGCTCGCCCACCTCGACGACCCCAACTACGGCGTCTCGGCCGAGTTTTTAATGGGCCTAATGCTGCTCGAAAGCTCACGCGGCGCCGGCGTAGAGCCCCGCTTTCAGCTCGGCGCCCGGCTGGTGTGGGAATTCGCGCGGTTGATACCTGACGAGTACCTGCGCGAAGCGATGTTCGTCGACTTCACCTGGCGCACCCTGTCGTACCGCGAAGGCAACGCCACTGCGTTCGTCGACACCACGCACACTTCGCTCACCGTGGCGCCCGCTTTCGCTTTTCCCCTCGGGGCCAAGTCTGCTTTCGCACCATACGTGCAGCTCGGCGCGGGCATCGGCTTTCAGTCGTCGCGCGTGTCAGTAGCGAACAACGTCACCGACTTGAGCGGAAACAAGTTTCTCTTTCAATACGGCGTGGGCTTTCGCGGGCGGCCGGCCATTGTCGCCAATGAGTCGGTGCGCATTTCGTTTCGAATCGAGCTGACGCGCTTTCGCCGCGGCTACATGGACGACACGTTTTTGGGCGCCAGCGTAGGGGCGGTTTTCTAAACGTCACCGTCACCCCCAAAATCACAACAGGCCCCAAGCGCTCATTGACGCGCCTGGGCACCCTCTCTAAAAAGCGGCGCGGTTCCACCTGTCTAAAGGGAAAAAGCGCCATGCCCGGTTTTCGTTTCGGCCTTTCGTTGCTCACCGCCACCGCACTGTTTAGTTGCGTGAGTGGAAAACAGCCTTCGGCGCCCGCGCCGCCGGTCATTCAAACCTTCAGCGTTGACCGCGCCACACTGCACGCAGGCGAGCAAGTCACCCTGTCGTGGCAGACGAGCGGTACCGACACGCTGACTTTGGTCGACCCCAGCGGCACTGAAACCGCGCTGACCCCCGCTGCGTCGGGCTCGCTCACGGTGAGCCCCACCCAAACCACGTTTTATTTGCTGCGCGCGAGCGGCCCGGGGGGCAAAGACAGCGCGTTTCTGCAAGTCGCGGTTGACCAGCCCTTGAGCGAAGTCTTCTTGGTGGCGATACCCAATGAAATCGACGCCGGCCAAACTGCAGAGCTGGTTTGGTCAGCCTTTGGCGCGAGCACCGTGTCGCTCAAAGCGGCCGATGGCACAGTGGTGCCGGTGAGCGGCCAGTCAGGCGTGGCCCACGTAAAGCCTACCCACGGCACCACTTATACGTTGACCGCCGGTGCCTTGAACGCCACCGCCACGGTCAAAGTGCGGCCGGTGCTGCTCTCTTTCACCGCCACGCCCGCGGTGGCCAAAAGCGGCGACACCATCAAGCTCGAGTGGGCGACCGCGGGCTTCGACAGCCTGGCCATTGCAGAAGCAACCTTCGGCGCCATCGGCGGAGCGAGCGGCGATGCCACGCAAAACGGCAGCGCGATGTTCACCGTACCCGAGCTGCTGCCGGGCGCTGACGGCGGTATGAGCACGGTGCCCAATGGTTTTCCGCTTGCCTTTACCCTCACTGCGTCAACGGCGAGCCCTGCGTTTTCGGTGCAGCAAACCGTGAACGGCGCGGTGGGAGAAGGCGCCACCATCACCGAGTTCAAAGTGCCGGCCAATGGCACGCTGGGCCGCCCGGTACCGTTGTCGTGGGCCACGCAAAACGCGGTGCGCGTCGAATTGCTCGCTGACGGCGACCCGCTCTACCGGCCGCCCGCGGGCACGCAGACCAGCGGCAGCTTCGTGTTACCGGGGTTGCGCGCTGACACCGTCGTCACTTTGGTGGCGTACGACTTCAAAGGTTTTCAAGTGCGGGCCGAGAAAAAAGTGTCTCTCTTACAGCCTCCCCAGGCGCTCACCTTCACTGGGCAGGCTTCGGCCAGCTCGGTGGCTTCGGGCGCGCAAGTCGCGTGGACCACCCAGCACACCGCGCTGGTGGTGATTCGCGTCAAAAACGGGCCCACCGTGTTCAGCACCCGCGCCACCGCCAGCCTGGCGTCGGGCAACACGCTGCTTTTTCCGGCACGCGACACCACTTTTGTGCTCGAGGCGTACAACGAGGCCGGTGAAGTGGCGACGCTCGAAAAAACCATTGCCGTGGCGATGCCGGTGACCGCCACCATCACTCCCGAGCCGGTGGTATCAGGCACCACCGTGAATTTCGCGTGGGACCTGTCGGGCACCCAGGCGCTCGACGTGGTGGGCCTGCCCAACGCCATGGCACCGGTGCCCACGGCCGCCACCTCGTTCGTCGACCTGACGCAAACGCCGGGCACGCAAGGCGTGGCTTTCGCCGACAAAAACGACGGCACCGCGCTCATTCAACCCGGCGAAGGTTTTCGTTTTCCCTTTTTGAACAAGGTGTATGGCAGTTTCACCGCGTCGACGAACGGCTTCTTGGCGCTGGCGCCGATGACCGCGTCACCCGCCAACCTGACGTTCGCGATGTACACCGGCGCTCCGATGCTGGCCCCCTTCTGGGACGACCTCAACCTCGAAGACGGCTCGATGCTGTGGCTCGTCGAGGGAGACGCTTTTCCCCGCCGGCTGATTGTGCAGTGGAACAAGGCCCACATTCACGGCGACCCGACGAGCGAGCTCACCTTTCAAGTGCAGCTTTTCGAAACCGGCGAGGCGCGTTTTGTCTTTCACACGCTACGAGGCGCGGCGGCACTCGGGCAGAACGCCACCCTGGGCATTTTCGGCGGCACCGACATGTGGAACAGCCAGTACAGCTTCAACCCTGGCGTGGCGGCGATTGCCGAAAACCAAGAGCTGACCTGGTTCACCGGTGGAGCACCGACAGGCATGCAGTCCATCAAAGTGGCCAACGCGTTGACGGCCGGCTTCTTCTTCAAGACCGCGGGCAGCAACTGGGCCTACGTGAACAGCCCGGTGCGCGTTTTCACGTCGAGCACGGTACAACTGACCGAGGTCATGCCGGTGGCGCCCACCGGTGCCGACAAGGGCCGGTGGGTCGAGCTGTACAACCCTGGGCTCGAGCCGCTCGACATTTCGGGGCTCATGCTTTCTACCGGCAGCGCACCCGACGCGGGCTACACGTTTCCTTCAGGCACGGTGATAGGCCCCAACAGCTATTGGGTGGCCGGCGAGTCGACTGACGCCATTGAAAACGGCGAAGCCGGCGTGAAGCTGGCGTGGAACATGGGCGATGTGCCGCTCGCCAGCGACGACACCGTGGCCCTGCGCGTGCCGCTCTCGAGCCCGGTGACCATTTCTTCACTCGCGTGGATGGGCGCCCCCGCCGGCATTTCGTACCAGCGCGAAGTGGGCATTGGCCCCATGGGCGCGCTCACCTGCACCCGCAAGAGCATGTTCGGCCCGCTCGGCGCCACGGGCACGCCGGGAGCGCAAAATGAAACGTGCTTCGAGTACTCGCTGTCGGCCATACCTTTCGCGTACGAAGACATTTCGGCCGGAGGCCTGCAACTCTTTGCGCCACCCCTGTCGCTCGACGATGAAATCACCACCGTGCCGCTGGCGAAGCCCTTCACCTATTTCGGCAGCGCGTACAGCGTCATGACCGTCTCAACCAACGGGTGGGCCGGGTTCGGCACGTACACTTCGTCGTTCGCCGGCAACAAGGTGGTGCCCAGCGCCACCAACACGCCGCTGGGCACCGTCGCCCCCTTTTGGGACGACCTGGCCAACAGCGGCAGCTACCCCGACGCGAATGTCTATTACGCGCGCAGTGGAGACCACTTCATCGTGCAGTGGCACCACTATTCATTCTGGTCGACGCCGCGCTCCGACGACCTCAACGTGCAGGCCAAGTTTTTCGACGACGGCAGCATCGAATTTCACTACGCCGAAATGCTCAGCCGGCCTGGCTCTTCGGTCGCCACTGGCCAGACCGCCACCGCGTGGATTGAACGGCCCACCGGCACCGCGGCCGCCCCCATTTCCATCAACTCAGCAGGTCTATCGCCCCACTCTGCTTGGCGCTTCACCCCCAAACCGTAAAAGAGAGCCCACCATGCACATGTCAAAACGAATTGGGGTGCTGATGTTGGCCGCCTTGGGTTGCACGGTGACTCCCGCCGACCCGTTGCCCGCCGCGCCGACCATTGCGGCCTTCGCGGTGAGCCCTGCAGTGATTCAACCGGGTACCCCTGTCAAAGTGACGTGGGCCACCGAGAACGCCAGCCACGTCACCATCACCGACGCGCAAGGCACGGCGTTGACCGGGGTGAATGACCAAGCGAGCGGCTCCCTCGACGTAAGCCCCTCTGCGCCCACCGTGCTGCTGCTCACTGCCAGCAATGACCGTGGCGTCAAGGCGATTCACGTCGCTTCAGTCACCGTCGAAGGCGTGGGCGGCTCGGTGCTTTTTTCGGCCCACCCGTCGGTGCTTGAAGCGGGCGAAGCAGCCACCTTGCTGTGGTCGGCCCCCGGCGCGCGCAGCGTGGTGCTGACCGACGAAAATGGCATGCCCATCGACCTGCAGGGGCAAACCTCTTCGGGCGCGGTGCAGGTGAACCCGGCTGAAGAAACAACGTACGTGCTCAACGCCGACGGTGCCCGCCGCCGTGTCACCGTGTCGCGCCGCGCGTTGATTGAAAGCCTCACGCTGTCGTCGCCCACCGCCAAGCCACAAGACACCGTCACCCTGCGGTGGCAAACGAAACACGCGAGCAAAGTCAGCGTCACCGTGGCCGGCCGCGGAGAGCTCTTCGCCAAAACCGGCGCCGAAGCCGCGGCAGGTCAATTCGACGACACCGTACCCACCATTCCACCCGGCGGTTTGGTGAGCTACGTCTTTAGGGCCGAGGGCCAAGGCGCTGCGGTAGAGCAACGGGTGGTGCTGCAAGTCGGCTCGGCGCCCGACATTCTCTCGCTCGACGCGCCGCTCTATGCGCGCAGCGGCGGGTTGTTCAACGTGAAGTGGACGACGAAAAACGCCGAGGGGCTGCAAATCAGCTCCCAAGGCCAAGTGCTCTATGCCACGGCCAACCTCGACGCAATTCGTACCGGCCAAGTGTGGCTGGTGTCTCCCAGCGCACCGCTGACGTACCAGCTCAAAGCGTCGCGCGGCGGCGCCAGCGCCGAGCGCAGCTTCACCGTCGCCCCCGTGGGTACAGCGAGCATCGCCACCTTCACCGCACTGCCCGCCACCATCAACGCAGGGGGCAGCCCCGTCACCTTGAGTTGGAGCGTGCCCAACGCACGGCACCTTCGGGTGCTTGCCAACAACGAGTACACCGTGGCCAGCGCCCGTGGCACCGCGGCTGAAATGGGTACTGTCACCGTGTACCCCAATGCAGCGACGACGTATGTGCTGAGCGCCGACAACGGTGTCGACGCGCCGCTGACAGCAAACCAAACGGTCACCGTCACCGCGCCGGCTGACTTCGGGCCTGCCGGTGCGGGGCCGCTCTTCGCCGGCAGCACGGTGGCCCTCGAATGGTCAGCGCCCGGCGGCGGCATGCCGGCGATGATGGTGGGCTTTCCCCATGAGCAGGTCAGCAGCACGGCGCTGATGACGCCTGGCTTCGAAGACATTGCCTCGACCGGTACCCAGCTCACTTTCGCCAACCGCGACGACGGCCAAGCCGTGGTGCTGCCGGCCGACTTCGAGACGTTTGTCTACGGCGCACGGGTGGGAGACCGGGTGACGATTTCAGTCAACGGCGCCCTCACCCTCACCGGCTCCAACACTTTGCCCAACACCGCGGGTGAATTGCCGGGTACTTCGCGGCCCGTTTTTCTCGCGGCGCCCTTCTGGGCTGACCTCGAGCTCGGCAGCGGCAATGTGTACTGGCAAATGGTGAACGAAGCCCCTGAGCGCACCTTGGTGGTGCAGTGGAACAAAGTGAAAGTAAAGGCTGTGCCCACGTCAGAGCTAACCTTTCAAGCCCGGGTGCACCAAAGCGGCGTCATCACTTTCGAGTACCCGCAAATCGACGGCACCAACGCCACCCGCGCGGTCGGCGTCACCGGCCCCGAAGACGTGCTCGTCGGCAGCGCGGTTGAAGGCCAACGCGTCACTTTCTTCGGGCCCCGCGCGTCACCCCTGCCTTATGGCTTGCAGAACAGCAACACCGCGAAGGGCTTCTTGAAGCTCTCGAATGGATATTTGCCCGTGGTCTTCGCGCCCGCTGCACGCCTGGTGGCAAATTCTTCGCTCTTCTTCAGCGAAGCGCTTTACCAACCAGCGGCCGCGGTCAGTGCTTCGGGCGAATGGCTCGAAGTACGCAACACCGCCAACGTGCCCATTGACCTCGACGGTTGGCACTTAGACTTCGGCGCCGGCAACGTGCACACCCTCACCCCGAGCAACGGCAGCACGGTGGTGCCCGCGGGCGGCACGCTGGTACTCGGCCAAGCGGCGAGCAGCGCGGCCAACGACAACGTGGCGGTGCAATACGTCTACGGCACGACAGAGGCAATGCCTGACGGCCCCGGCACAGTGGTGTTGAGCAGTGACGCCGGTTTTTCAACCACCCTGCAGTGGGACAACGCGGTGTCGGGCAATGGCTCGGCCGGGGTCTCGGTGGTGCATGATTTGGGGCCCCTCATTTTTTCGACTGACACGGGCACCGCGCCGTCGCCGCATTCTCTCAACTGCGACAGCACGCAGAGCTTTGGCACCCACGGCCAACAGGGCTCACCCGGTTCACCGAGCGGTTGCTTCGCGTACCGCTTAGAACCGCGGCCCGCCGCGTACCGCGACATTTCGACCACCGGCACCCGTGTCATTTCGGCTTCGAGCCCGCTCGCGCCCGGCATCATCGGAAACGACGAAAACTGGGCCGCGGTGAGCCTCGTCGCGGCGCCGGTACCGTACTTCGGCGCGCCCATCAACACGCTCTATGTCGCCGCCAATGGGTGGGTCTCGGTTTCGCTGCCCGGTAATTCCATCACCGACAACTACAGCAACAAAGGCAAGCCTGACCCGTCGCGTACACCGTCGGGCGTCTTCGCTCCCTTTTGGGACGACTTGGAATTCGCCGATGATCCGGCGAGCGGCATTTACTCCCAACGCTTCGCCGCGGGAGCAGACGCCAACGAGCTGCGGCCACACTGGGTGATTCAATGGCACCGCTTCACCCACTACGGGCTCTCGGCGCCCGACGACTTGAACTTCGAAGTGAAGTTCTTCGACGACGGCGACATCGAGGTGCACTACGGCACGATGAGCAGCGGAGACACCAGCCGCTACGGCACCGGCTCGAGCGCCACCATTTGGCTCGAGAATTTGCTCGGCACCCAGGCCTTGATGGTCGACCCGCGCACGACGCCCATTCGGCCGCAGAGCGCTTACCGTTTTCGCCCCCAGTAGCGGCACCCAAGAGGAACGCACATGAAAACCGCACTCGTTACCGGCGCGCTGTTGCTTGTCGCCAGCTGCTCTTTACCTAAACCGGCGGCCGCTCCTGCCGCAGCCGACATCACCACCTTCTCGGTGTCGGCCACCCAAGTCGAGAGGGCGGGCGAGAGCGTCACCCTCACCTGGGCAACCGCGAACGCGTCATCGCTTTCGCTCGAGCAAATTGGCTTGGGGCCCGTCGTCGCCGCGCCCGAACTGTCGGGCAGCGTGGCAGTCACCATCAACGCAGACACGGTGTTCGCGCTCACCGCGGTGGGTGAAGGCGGCAGCGACGCGCGGGTGTTGAGCGTGAAAGTGAAGACGCCCGCCAGAGGCAACGTGCTCTTCACTGCCCTGCCCGCCACGGTGCAAGGCGGCGAGAGCACCACTCTGGTGTGGAACGCGCCCGAAGCAACGGGCGTAATGATGAACGTGAAGGGCGGCGGCCCCATCGACTTGGGAGGCCAGTCAAAATCAGGCACGGTGCGCGTCACCCCGTTGCAGAACACTGTCTACGAATTGCACACCGACAGCACGGTGACCGAAGTGGCCGTGGCGGTGGTGCCCAGGGTGCTCAGCTTCACCCACGACGGCCCGGCACCTGAGGCGGGCAAGCCGGTGGCGCTGAAATGGCAGACAGCCGGAGCCACGCAGGCGGTGTTGACGCGGCTGGGTGAAGCGACGCCGCTTCTCACCGCGACCGACGCGGCCCAAGTGGCTCAAGGTGAATTCATCGACACCGCGCCTTCACCGCTCGCGCCTGAAGCGGTGCTCACCTACCAGTTGCAAGTCGACGGCCCCTCGGGCAGCCACTCGCAGTTGCTGCGGCTCGACACCGGCGCCGTGCCTCGCATCACCCAGCTCAACGTAAACCCTTTTGCTGCGGTGGGCGGCGTGTTCAACGTCACCTGGTCAACGGCCAATGCCGACGGCCTCGAAGTGCACGTCGACGGCAAGCCTGTGCACGTGGCCTTGTCGTCAACCGAGGTGCAGCAGGGCAACGTGGCGCTGCCCACTCCGGCAATGCAGGCCACCATCACCGTACGCGCCACCCACCGTGGTGGCGGCGTGGCCACCCGTTCGCAAACGGTCAGCCCGGTGGCAGCAGTGACGTTTCAGAGCTTCAGCGCCGACAAGACGGCCATCGTCAACGGCGGAGAGCCCGTGGTGCTGAGCTGGAACGTCAGCAACGCCCGCCACGTGGTGGTAGAAGAAGCAGGCACCGCGCCAATTTTCGAGCGGCTGGGCACCGGCTTCGAAATGTACAGCCTCACGGTGTACCCCAACGCACCGAGCGTGACCTACCGGCTTAAGGCGAACAATGGCGCGGGCAGCGCTATCACCGAGCGCGCCGTCACGGTGACCGTCGCCAGCCCCCAAGGGCTCCGCTACGACAGGTTGGTGCCGGCGGGCGGCGTGGCGCAGGTGACGGCCATCGACGTGAGCGGCGGGCAAAGCGTGCGCGGCTTGCCCGTGGTGAAGAAAAACCCTTTAGGCGTCGGGTTCATCGACATTGCCGCCACGGGTCGCGAAGTGCCGCTGAGCTCTGAAACGGCGCCGGTGCTGGTGCCGCTGGGCCGCGATTTTGTCTCTCGCGTGTACGGCAGCCGTGTCAGCAGCCCCGCGCTCTCGCTTTCTCCCAACGGCTGGTTCACTTTCAGCAACACCCCCGTCACCGGCAGCGACGACAACACCGCGCCGATGAAGTCGGTGCTGCCTGCGCTCGCCATCGCCCCCTTCTGGGACGACTTGAGCCCCGGCCCCTATGGCCGTGCATACGTCGAGTTGCAAGGCTACGGCGACGAAACGCGGCTGATTGTGCAGTGGAACCGTTTTTCGCTCGACGGCCAGCCTCAAACCGAGCTCACTTTTCAAGCGCAGCTCTATGGCAACGGCGAAGTGGTGTTCGCCTACGCGAAGCTGGCCACGGGTACCGCGCCCACCGCCACGGTGGGCATCAACGATTTCGCGCTGACGCAAACGCTTTCACCCATGGGCATGGTCGCCGAAGGAGACAGCTACCAATTCTTCGGCCAAGCCACCCTGCCCGCGCCGTTGGCGGTGGGCAGCGTGCCCTATGCCGTCGACGTGGTGATGCCCCAAGGCGTGTGCCGGGTGCCCGCCCAGCCTCTGTTGCCACCAGGCCGCTTCGCCATCACCGAGGTCAACCCTTTTCCCGCGGCTCAGGTCACCGACGGCGAGTGGATTGAAGTCTCGAACTTCACCGCCGACCCGGTGGACTTGAAAGACTGGACGCTCGACTTCAACGGCGCCGCCATGCCGCTGACGTTTACGAGCAACGTGGTGGTGCCCGCCAATGGCCGCTTGTTGCTTGGCCAAAGCGCCACCGCGGGCGACGGGCTCACCGTGGGCTACGTGTACGGCAACACGGTGAAGTTGCCCGACGCGGTGGGCGCGGTGGCGCTTAAGTACCAGGGCGCGGCCTATTCAACCCTGCGGTGGGCCGCGGCCGACGTGTCACTGGGCACGTCGGTGCAGCAAGACCCTCCCCAAGAGGCAATGGTTTATGCCGCGGGCCGCGAAGCGCTCTCGTGCCCCGGGGTGTCGAGCTATGGCTCGAATAACCAGCGCGGTACACCTGGCGCGGCCAACCCCCCGTGTTTTCCGTATCATTTGAGCGCACTGCCGAGCGGCGGTTTCGAGAGCATCGCCGCTACGGGCACTTTGGTGCAGACCCAGAGCACGTCGTTTCCCGGGCCAGACAGTGAAGAAGGCGTGGGGAAAATCGACTTCACCCTTCCGGTCATGCTCTTCGGGCGACCGGTGTCGACGCTTTATGTATCGACCAACGGCTTTTTGAGCACCAACGCGCTGAGCGACCCGTACTACATGAATAAGGTACGCCCCACCGGAGAAGCGCCTTCAGGCACGCTGGCCGTCTTTTGGGACGACTTGAACATCAACGACGACCCCGCCGCCGGCATTTACTGGGAGCGCAAAGACCCCAGCCCGGCCCCCGGCGACGAGTACACCGTTGTCTCGTGGGAGCACCATACGCAGTGGGGTGCGGGCCAAGACTTGAACTTTCAAGTGAAGTTCTTCGCGTCGGGCGCGGTTGAATACCACTACGGCGCGATGGACAACGCAGGTGATTCGGCCACGGTGTGGTTCGAAGACGCCACCGGGCACGGCGCGCTGCCGGTGAGTATCAACAGCGCGACGGCTCCGGGTATTCACGCTGACACCGGCTGGCGCTTCAACCCGTCGTAAAAGCCATTACCGCAACGGCGCTTCGATCAGCACCTCGTCAAAGAGGGTGGTGATTTTGATGTCAGGCTCAGGCGCGCGCACGTCTTTCAATTTTAGCTGCACGCGCTGACGGCCGTTCCACTCGTCAATTGACACTTGGTACGCCATGTCGATTTCGTTGTAGGCGAGCCCGGCGCGGTCGGCCAAGCGAAAGCCAATCACGTCGAGCTCGGGTGCTTTTTCAATCGACAGCTTGAGGTGCTCAGGTTCGCCGGTCTGCTTGTTGTTGAGCAGCCGGGGAGCAGCCCGCACCTTGGAGCTCGCCAACACCGGTTCAGGGTTACCACTGCCGAACGGAGCCAGCGCCGACAAGGCTTCGACCGTCGCCAAGTTCAGCGCTTCGGGCCGCACCCAAGCGTCAATGCGGCAGCGGGCCACCATGTCTTCATCAGTCAGAATGGCTCCGGCGACGTGCTCGAACTTCGCCGTCAAGAGAGGAATGTCGTCGGGAGCCACCGAAAGGCCGGCCGCATATTTATGGCCGCCGAACTTGGTGAGGTGCTGCTCGCAGCGCTTCAACGCGTCGTGCAGGTGAAAGCCCTCGATGCTGCGCGCCGAGCCACGGCCGACCCCTTCGTAGACGCCAATCATCACCGTAGGCCGGTGGTAGCGCTCAACCACGCGCGAAGCGACAATGCCAATGACGCCCGGGTGCCATTTTTCAGACGAGAGCACCAAGCCCTTGGCGCCCCGCTTCACCGCTTTGGCTCCCAGCATCAGCGCTTCGTCGAGAATCGACTTCTCAATTGCCTGCCGTTCGGCGTTGGCGGCGTCGAGTTGACGGGCGAAAACCATCGCCTCTTTTTCGTCGGTGGCCGCGAGCATGCGCATGCCGACAGACGCGTCATCGAGCCGACCGGCGGCGTTGATACGGGGCCCCAAGCGAAAGCCCACTTGGCCCGCGGTGACAGTGCCGTGGGCGCCCAGGCCGGCCACTTCTTTCAGCGCTCGCACGCCCGGCCGCGCCGCACGGGTCAGCTCTTTGAGGCCGTGTTTGACCAGCAGGCGGTTGGCGCCCAGCAGCGGCACCACGTCGGCCACGGTAGCCATCGCCACCAGGTCTAAATAGGCCTTCAAGTTGGGCTCGGCTTGGGTGGCGAAAAAGCCCTTCTCGCGCAGGTGCTTGCGCAGCCCCATGCAGAGGTTGAAGGCAACACCCGCCGCACAGAGCCATTTGGTGGGGTAGTCGCAGCCCGGTTGCAGCGGGTTCAACACCGCCAGCGCCGTGGGCATGGTCTCGGGCACCGCGTGGTGGTCAACCACAATCACCTCGAGCCCGAGCGCCTTGGCGTGCGCAATTTCAGCGTGCGAGGTAATGCCGCAATCGAGGGTGACGAGCAGCTGGGTGCCGTCGCCAGCGATGCGCGCAAGGGCGCCTTTGTTCAAGCCGTAGCCTTCACCCAAACGGTGCGGAATGTAGGTGGCGACCTGGGCGCCTGCGAGCTCGCGCAAGAAAAGGCTCAGCAGCGTGGTGGAGCAAACGCCATCGACGTCGTAGTCGCCATAGAGCGTGATTTTCTCGCCCTTGAGCACCGCCCGCTCTAGTCGGTCGACGGCGGTGGGCAGGCCCTTCATGAGAAAAGGGTCCGGCAGGCCACTCAGCGCGTCAGAGAGAAATTCTTGCGCCGCGGGCGGTGTGTCGTAGCCGCGGTGAATCAGTATCTGGGCCGCGAGCGGGTGTACGCCCAGCTCTTTGCACAACGTTTTTGCCTTGCCGGCCGGCACGTCTTGCGGAGTTATCCACTTCATCATCTTCGGGTTCACGCCGGCACCTCCCTACGTCAACTGCTGGGCAAGGTACCAGGGCCCTCTGACACTCATTTAAGGGAGTTTCGAACGTGGAGCTGCGAACGATTCGGTAGGAAGTCGCGCGGAAGAGGGGCTGGGCGTGCCGGGGCCAGGTGCACGAGGCTGGCATGAATGAGACGAGCCGGCGACGAGACGCGTGACCCGGTGCCGTTTTGTGTCCTTGCTGGGGCTGATTGGGTCTGCTTCGCGGTCAAGCAGCGAGGTGCGTGCTGTTTCGTGCACGGGCGTACAGAATCAGCTCGCACCTTTTGCCTCCCAGGTCACTTTCGGGCACGAAGCGGCTGCTCTTCGATGACAAGGCTGGCCCAGCCCAGACGCTCGAAACATATGCCTCGCTTCTCGCTTATGCCGTAGCACTCGAGGCCGAGCGCTCTTGGACTGCCCGGTTCTCGCGACTTCACGGCACTGCGTCGCCCACTAAAGGTAATCAGCGAACTCTTCGATGGCTCAGCTTTCGACGACTTCGACCTTTCGCGCTCATTCGTCTGAGCTCAGCTCAGCCATTTCGACGGCGGTCACCCACTGCCACGTATGCTGCTTCGTCGAACGGGAGCAGCTCTGGCGGCGGGGGCGGAAGCGGTTGGTGATGACGCGCCCCACCGTTTGAAGCTCCACACGAGTTTAGGCTTTAGAAAGTGCTGCACCGACTTACCGTTCAGCAAAAAGGTGCGAGCTGATTCTGTACGCCCGCGCACGAAACAGCACGCACCTCGCTGCTTGACCGCGAAGCAGACCCAATCAGCCCCAGCAAGGACACAAAACGGCACCGGGTCACGCGTCTCGTCGCCGGCTCGTCTCATTCATGCCAGCCTCGTGCACCTGGCCCCGGCACCATTATTCACCGGCAACTCTCAGGTAAAAACGCGTTAATCGGCGTGCCCGCGTCGCCTTCAAGCGTCGTCGGCAGCAGCGACCAGTACTTGGCGGCGTCAAAGCGCTCGCGTGCTGGAGGACATTGCGCGTTGACGAGCCGGTAGTAAGCGTCGTGAAGCAACGTCGAATCAGCCGGTTCGTCAACGTAAACAATGGGCGCAACCCCTACCCCCAACAGCTCGCCCCCCTGCACCTCGTCGTTCACCACTTCGAACAACGCCTTTCCGCGTAGGCGCAGAAACACGCCGAACGACAACTTCGCTTTCGGCACCAGCTGCGAAAATTCATGCCTGAACTCTTCAGGCGGCGCGTCCCACACCACCAGGCTGAGGCCGTCGCTTCCCTTGCGCTCGTCGGGCAACAGCGGCTGCGCGCCTTCGAAGTGCAGCGTCGGTGACAGCCAAGCGATGACCCATTTTTCATCGCCTAAAAACGGTAGCCGCCACTGCATGCGCGGCTCGCCCAAATAAGTGTGGTCCACCACCGAATCTCCGCAACCCGAGAGCAGGAGCACGGTCATCACCAGCCGTCTCACCATGCGAAGCCCACCCCCGCGCCGAACCGCGCCGTGAGCAAGGCCTGGAGCTTACTGCGGCCCATCGCATCACCCGTATTCAGAATCAAATTGCCGAAACTCGCTTCGACCCGCAGAAAAACACCGTTCCACAATTCACGCTCTAGCTGCGCCACCGGCCCCAGCACCATGCCCACGTGGTGTCGCTGCGGCGTGTGTGCGTCGCTAAACGTCTGCACCCAATTCACCATGCCCACTTCGATACCGAGCGCGAGGCTCAACGCACGAAAGTCAAACGTGTACGTACCCAGCAGCGAGCTCCCCATTTCTTGCGTGAGAGAATTGAGCCGCTCATTCGCCCACCCCACGCGGCGGTAGTCGACGCGCAGCTCGAGCGACACGGGGCGAAAGTCGACACGAAGGCCGGCGAAAGCAGAAGCCGATTCCCACAGCCCAAACATGCTGTAGCGATAGGTCGCCCCTGCCAACACCGCGAACGCCACGTGCTTTTCGGAGCCCCCTTTGCGCACCAACCGCGCGTGCTCGATGCGCCGCATGTTGTCTTCACGCAGCTGCGTTTGTTGCCCGGGCACTACCGTCACCTTCGCCTCGCGCAACAAGCTCGCTGAGCGCTGCACCACGAAATAGGGCCCCGCCACAATCGCGACCGCGCGTGCGTTGCCACCCACCAACACCTCAGCCACGACTTTGCCGTTCTCGTCGCCCTGTCGCACGAAGTAACGCCCTGCATCTTCGAACCGCAGCAGCCCTAAACCACTGGCCGACTGCAAGCGCGTCAACACCACCTGCTGCTGCCCGCGCAAGTCCATGCGGTAGGTGGGGTGCTGCGGCCCGGTGACCGACGTCGCCGTCGACGACAAGGTGAGCGCCGCCGCGTAGTCGAATGCCTCGCCCAAAGTGACGTTCTTGTCGTCATTGACATCGGCCGCGCCGCGCAACGCCGACACCCATGCATGGGTGAAAAACGAAGCCTGCAGCGCGTCAGATTCTAAGCTGTCTTCATCAGGAGCGCTCGACGTCAATAGGGCCAAGCCTTCGACGTCATCGGCCACCACGCCTTCAATGCTGAACGGCGCCATCGGCACCGCGCCCTTCGCACGGGTAATCGCTCCTGAACGGCAAGCGTCGAGCACCACGATTCGGGTGCGCGCCAATTCGGGGCCGAGCGCATTCTTCAATTCAATGAGCGGCAACCGCGTACCGCGCAAATGCAAGTCGGCCGCATCGGCGTGGCCTGAATAATAGACAACCAGCGTGTCCCACGGGCGCGAGGCGGCAGCGCGGGCGGCCAGGCTCTTCAGCACGCCACGCACTTCGTCGGCGGTGGGCGCCAGCAGCTCCACCATGCCTTCCGCTTCGAACGCTCCGTAGCGCTTGAGCACTTCAGCCACCTGCCGCGCGTCAGACTCGGCGTAGCGCAGGCGTATTTCAGCAACGTCTCCCTCGTTGCTGCCGACAATCAGGGCGGCCCGGCGCTCTTGAGCATTCGCGACGAGGCCCCAGGCCAACGCCACCAACCACCCTGTTTTCAACCACGCCGGAGCGCCCACGTTCGCCTCAACTTTACTTCTTCTGCATCGCCGCGCGGCAGGCAGCGCTCACCGCGTCTAAATGCACCGAGCACGCGCCCACTGAATCTGCCCACGCCTGTTCTTGCCCAGCGACGCACTGCCCCACTTTGTCAGAACAATCGAGCTGCTTGTCGATGTTCGCCAAGTCAGCCGCAGAGCACGAGCCGTCAGAGAGTGACTGTACACACGCGGGAAAACCTGAAACTTGAAACGCCGCATTGCAACCCGCGGCCTTCTTTTTCAGACCTTCCGCCGTCTTCTCGAAATGCTCACACGTCGACGGAGCACACCCCGAGACAGCGAAAAAAGCAGCCAACGCGACCGACAAAATTGAAATGCGCTTCATGTCAAAACGACTCCCAAAATAGGCACCCGTCATTGGGTTGCGGCTATTCGATCCACGAAGCTCCAAAATGGGCATCGCAATCGGTCGAAAGTCATTTCTTCAAATAATGACGCGTCATTACGACACACCCGTCGCGCTCTGGTGGGCCCTTTTCGCCCCCCTGCGCCAACGCGACCTTGGCCTGCTCCACACTCAGCGGCTTGTCACAGACAAAAGCCAGCACGCGCTCTTTCCCCGCTACGGCATCGAGCTGCATCGCCTCGGGCAACAGGTGACGGCCCGCGCCGCGCATCGGGCTCACCCCGGCCAGTGGTGAATACGGCGTCACCGCCCCCGCGCCATCGACGCCCAGCACCACCACGCTCGCGTCGTTGGGCAGCGACACTTCGAAACGCAGCGCATCGCCGGCATTCAGCACCTCACCGTCTTGCACTTTCTCAACCCGGCCTTGGCGATGGCGGTACACGGTGAGCCCGGGCGAATTGCCCTTCACGCCTTCTTTCTGCAAGGGCTCGCGGAGCATCGGCACCATCACCAGCGCCACACCAGCGGCAACCGCCAAACCCACCGCTGCGCGCAACGGCAAAGGCCACGCCTTCGCCCGCTTCGCCACCGCATGCGCTTCTTTGCCCACGAAGAGCGACGCCTGGTACGCGACATCTTTGGCGTCACCTGCTTGCAACCGCGCCTGACATGCCGCGCAGCCATCGACGTGCGCACGAATCACGTCAGTGCCTGGCTCTTGCAGACGCAACTTGTCCAAAGCGAGCTGAGAGGGGTGTTCTTCACCCAGCGCTTCACGCCGGCGCAAAAAATCAGGGCCGCTCATGGGAGTCTCCCGCCGCCTTTTGAGCCGCTTCACGAAAGGCCTCGAGCCGGTTGCCCACCGTGCGCCGCGCCACGCCCAGTCGCTCGGCAATTTCGTCTTGCGACATTTCATCGACGAAATAGAGCACCGCGATTTCACGCAAGTCTTCGGGCACGTCGCGCAGCACCGAAGCCAGCGTCACCGCGTCTTCGGCCCGCAAGCCGTCAGTGCGTGGCTCTTCTTTCGACACATGCCGCTCGAGCAGCGCGCCCCGCCGGCGGCTGTCACGCAGGCGCCTTAGACACACATTGGTGGCGGCGTTGTAGAGGTACGTCACGGGTGAGGCCTCTTGGCGAAACGTGTCGGGAGCCCGCAGCACGTTGACGAACACCTCTTGCACCACGTCGTGGCCTTCATGCACATCGCCCAAAATCGCGACCGCCCGGCGGTGCACCAGCGCGCCGTACTTTCGGTAAAGCACCTCGATTTCATCGTGCTGCACTCGAACCCCGAGCCGCGATTTTGGGCAAAAGAAGGGCGGCAGCCCGCCCGTTCTATTCTTTCAGCGCCGCGTCAATTGCCTGGCGCAGCTCTTCAGCCTCGGGCTTCACCTTGTTCGAAAATTTGGCCCGCACCTGGCCGTCTTTGCCCACCACGTACTTATAAAAATTCCACTCGGGGGCACCGTGCTTCTGGTTCAAGAAAGCAAATACCGGCGACACGCCGTCACCGTGAGTCTTCACCTTCTCGAAGAGGGGAAAATCGACTTTGTAATTCAGCGCGCAGAACTTTTTAATTTCGGCGGCGGTGCCCGGCTCTTGCCCGCCAAAATCGTTGGAGGGAAAACCCAGCACCTCGACACCCTTGTCTTTCATCTCTTCGTGAATTTTTTCGAGCCCGGCATATTGCGGCGTCGAGCCACATTGCGATGCGGTGTTCACCACCAGCAGCACTTTGCCTTTGTAGACCGACATGTCGGCGGGCTTACCTTCGAGGGTCTTGGTCTTGAGATCGTAAAAAGACATAGGGGGTTTCTCCGCGAAAGCCGCCGCAGCAGCCAGACAAGTCAAAGCCAAGAAAAGTCGCATGAACGAATGCATAAACAGATTTCTGAAAAAGCACACCTGTTTCTAAAGCAACGCCAACACCTGCTCAGGCGTGTGCACCACGTGCAGCGCTCCTGAGTCGCGCAGCTCTTTCTCGGGGCGAAAGCCCCATGTCACGCCAATGCTCTTCATGCCCGCGGCCGCCGCAGTGCGCATGTCGATAGCGGTGTCGCCGACGAAAAAGCATTCACCAGCAGCCACACCCAACCGCGAAGCAATTTCCAACGCGGCTGTCGGGTCAGGTTTGCGCGGCACGCCCAGCCGTTCACCGCGCACGTCGCCGAAAGCCCACCTGGCGAGCACCTGCCGCACCAAGGCCACCGTGAAGTCGTCGCGCTTGTTCGACAGCACCGCGAGCTGAAACCCTCGCGCGCTCAACCCATCGAGCAGCGCAGAGATGCCAGGGTACGGTTGGGTGTGCAGCCACATGCGTTCGCGGTAGCGCTCGCGGTACGCGGTCATCACTTCGTCGAGCTTGTCTTGAGCGAAAACGGGCAACGCGGCGCGCACCAGGTGCTCGACGCCCTGGCCCACCATGTTTTGGTAGTCGCTCATGCCGTGCTGTGGGTAGCCATAGTGACGAAGCACGTCGTTCACCGCGCCGGCGATATCGGTCAGCGAGTCGAGCAACGTGCCGTCGAGATCAAAGATGAACGCTTTCATGTTTGGCCCGCTGCCCTACCGCGCGGCAGTCGTGCTAGGCAAGCCGGCCGTGAAAACCCCTTTCTGTCTGCTCGTGTTTGCGTGCTGCGCCGCTTGTTACCCTTCAGTCGACCCGGTAGACGCGGGCGTTCTGCTCACCTGCGACAGCGGCATCTATTGGGACGCCGGCCACCAACCCAAAGACATGCGCGACGGCGGCGACGTGACCATGCACCCCGGCTCGGCGTGTCTCACCTGCCATTATTCTGAAGACGTGGTGGGCGGCAAATTCACCGCGGCGGGCACGGTATTTTCTGAGTACCACGTCGAAGACGGTTGCGTGCAAAGGCCCATCACCGGAGGAAAGGTCGACATTCTTCACCTCGACGGTGGCCTCGCCGTTTCCATCACTGTCGACAAGTCAGGCAACTTCATCAACCGCACCGCGCTGCCCGCGCAATACCGGGCGCGCGTTACGCTGGGCGGCAAGTCACGCGAGATGGCGACGGTACAAACGGCCGAGAGCACCGGAGTCGAATGCAACAGCTGCCACACCGCGGTCGGCAGCCAGAACGCACCCGGCCGCATCATTTGGCCGTAAGGGCCCGCCGCTTTCAATCTCACCGACTAAGAAGCGCCGCCGCGCGAATGGCCACTTTCGCGCTGGGGCCGCTGTAGCTTGCCGCTCGTCTCACTTTTGCCCTTGGAGAAGCAAAAGATGCCTTCGTTGCGCCGCCCCAGCCGTCGTCAAAAATTACCCAGCCGCATCGACGTGTTGAAAGCGTACGGCAGTTACGCGTTTCACAACGCGCTCACCTGGCTGCGGCGCGCGCCGGCTGAAGGTTTCTCGCGCCGAGTGCCGCTCACCAAGAGCCAGACGGGCGGCTTCGAATACGCGGCGTTGGTGTCAACCCAGCAGCCCAGCCTGCTGGTCTTCGAGCGCCGCAGAGGCAAGTCAGCCCAACCGCGCTACAGCCTGCCTCTCGACTGGAAGCAGCTGCCGGTTTTTGAGCCACGGCCTTCGCACGACGAAGTGTAGACATGGTTACCCCGCACGGGCGACCGGCGCCACGCGCGCCACGTGCTCGGCAATGCGCTGCCTCATCAAGTCGGGGCGAAGGTGCTTCCACACCCGGGGCACGTCAGGCCGCGACCAGAAGCCCATTTCAGCTTGCGTCACCAAACCCCCGGTAAAAAAAACGAAGCGCGAGCGGTAATGTGGGAACTGCTCGCAAATCAACCGGTGCAAGCCTGGGCCGTCAACCTGAGGCATGTGCAAGTCACAGAGAATCAAGTCGAAGGGCCCCTCGGCGTGCAACCGCTGGCAGACGGCCGAAGCCAACACTTCGGTCGACACCACGTGGTCGCCTCTCAGCATGCGCCCGATGGCGGCCAAGAAGTTCGGGTCATCGTCAACAATGAGAATCTTCGACTTCGAACCGACGACCGGCGGGCCAGACATGACATTTTCCTCCACTCTCTTGCGTGAGCAACTCACGTGCCGCGTTGCAACGGGTGGCAATGACTGCGCACTTGGGGGGGTAAAAAAACGTCACGCGGGTATTTGAGACCCACAGCGCTTGCTTAACTTTTTAAAAGTCAGCTGGCGTAAGTCTTCATGAAGGCGTCGCTGGGGCGAATCAGCCGCCGGCCCGGGTACCCCTGCTCGAGCTCGTGCCAGTGCGTGATTTCAGGCTCGGGGTAGCGCCAGCACAGGTAGACAGTTTTCTCACCCAGCAGCGCGCGAAAGTCGACCAAACCGTCGGCAGCCTTGATTTCGATGCCCATGTCTTCGAGGAGCATCAAGCGGTCGCGAATGTCTTCAGTGAGCGTCACGCGCTCGCGTTTCAGCTCGAGTTGTGGCTCTTTGTGGGCTTCTAAGTCGTCGACGACTTGCTTCAACCGCACCAGCTTGGGCCGTACGTCGTCGAACGTTTGGGTGAGCAGCGGTATCAGCTTGTTCGCTTCTTCGAGGCCGAAGTGCCGCATGGGTTTTACAGTACCGGTTCTCGAGCAGCGACACCACGCTCATCGGGGGCTTACATGTGGGGGCGTGGCGCCCAATGCGACTTCCAGCACCGACAATTTCGAGGGCGGTAAAACACCGCGACGCTCTTAGTCACTAAGATTCAAATTCCCCATGAATCATTTAGGGTGGTCGCGCCCCATGTAAGGTATTTGGTTAATGGTTATCGGACGAACGAAAGCTTCTTCGCACTTTGGAAAAGCCGTACCCAAGGCGAGTCTCCACACGACAGGTAACTCTAAGCATGCTGGGCCGGCAAAGTCTGGCGCCCCGGTATGGAAGATTGGCGAGAAGGTTTCGAAAACTTCTGCCGCGCAGCTCGCGGGGCTCATTGACACCATTCCGAAAATGGGCGGTAAGTCGAAGAGCATCTCTGATGTCCCCGATTGGGTAACGGCATACACAGCGACCTATTTGCCCGAGGAAAATCGCCTATTGGTCATTGATCAGGCCGACAACAACGGTCGGCTTTTTAAGCCGGCTGAGCTCAACCAGTCCGCTTCCCAGTTCACCGTGGACACGAAAACACTCTTCGTGCCTAAAAATACGTCTGTTCGCCTCCATGGGAAAAACCGGGTTGTCGTCACGAGACCTGAGGGTGGTCCCCAGAAGACCGCCTTGCAACGCTCTTTCATCGTGTCCGAAGAACGTGTCGTAGAGATCGAAAACAAGACGGGGAAGCGCGGCTCAGAGCAGTTGGCCCTCACGAAGACAAACGCCTCATACGAGCTTCCGGCGGGCGAACATACTGACAGTGTTCTTTTCGCCGGCGAGCTCAACAAGCTGATTGTCCTCACCCGAGAAGGCAATGCACATGTGCTCAATGAAAAATTGAATCAGGAGCGGGTCTTCGCGGTGGACAGCAATGCCAGGGTTAAATTCCTCCCTGGATTGAATCTGCTTCGTGTCGCAACCGATTCGAACACACAGTTCATTGACCCTCTCGGCCAAAAAAAGCCTGCGAATGCGCAGATGGGAGGAAAAGATATTTCTGCGAGCGTCGTTGTCGACGGCAAAACAGTGGTGGGGAGCGATGATGGACACTTTGCTGTGCTTGACGAAAATGGTCAGCCGTCAAAATGGCATGCCCTCTCGGGTAACCGGTACGTAACGTCAATTCGAGCGATACCCCAAACAGGTCAGTTGCTCGTCACGACGGACGAAAGCATTTGGGTCGCAGATTTGGGCGGCAGAATTTACGGTCGGCATCAACACTCTAATAACGCGAGGGTTTCGTTTTTGGAGGCCTGGGCCACCCCGGATAACCAACTTATTGCCCGCTATGAAAGCGATGCTAACCGGATGTACGAGGGTTTCGAAACCTTCGCGTTCGAGTCCACAGCACCGACGCAGAGCCCCAAATTCACCGAGGCACTGCAGCAGACAGTCCGTCACGACGTAACACCCGAGCTGCGCTCGTTGATTTTCGAAGGCAAAGACCCTCTCGCTATCACGCGCCAGGTCAAAGCCAGCCAGATCGCTCACGTCGACAAAGTAAAAGAGTACGCCGAGAATAAGTCAGACAAAGCGCTGATCAACGCTGTGAAAACACACTTCGATCCCCGCGACACCGAGTGGGCGACCAAATGGGTGAAAGAGCTCGAACGCACGGCTGAGAAGGGCGCGACCTTCAAAGAGGCACGACGAAGCGCAGAGGAAGCGGTCACTGAATTGCGCGATGAAGCGAACAAATTCGCCAGTCAGAAGTGGTTCAAAGACCCGACGGTAGATCTCGAAGCAATCACTTTGGCTCGGATCAAGGAGAAAGCTCCAGCAGCCCAACAGCACTGGTACGCGGCGACCAAGAAGGCGGCTCCCGCCGAAGGTGACCTCGAACTGGCTTTCATTTCGCGGCGGTTCACCGAGCCGACGGGTCACGAAACCTGGGTGAAGAAACAAGGCCCCGACCTGACTTACGGCGAAACGTTGCCGAAACTTGAAGTACCCACGGTGCTCGAAGCGACGGCGAAGAAGAAGGCCTTGATCAACAAGCTCTCAAGGTTGGGTCTCACCGGCGATAACAGCGACATGCACTTGCTTGAACAGGTGCTGGCGGCCATCGACGAACGCACGTTGCAGTTTTTGACCGATCGCAACTACACGATCACCGTCGCACGCGACAGCATTGCCAATACGGCGAGTGACTTGCGCGGGGTGCGTATTCAAAAGGGTTTGCGCGCTGATCACGCCGAGGGCGCGCACACCATGTCGAAAGACAAGCCGCCCCGCATCGTGCTGCGAACGTACGTCAGTGGGGGCAAGTTGCAGCTCGATGTCGGCACACTGTTACACGAAATCGGCCACGCACTCGACTTCAACTACAAGAGCGGCACCGCGTTGATCAGTCAGAATGAAGACTTTGTTAAAGCCTTCACCGCTGAGCACAAGTACCTGCCGACGTATTTTCATGATCAGAAAGAGTTTTTTGCCGAGGTCTATGCACTCTACGCACGCGACCCTGAGCAGTGCGGCCGTGACTTTCCGTTGACCACCGAGGTCTTCAAGAAACTCTCTTCGAAAGATAAATCAGACTGGGAAGGCATTTGGGGTACCGACGTCGTCGATGGCGAGGCGCTGACCAAGCTCCAACGCACGATGCGTGAAGACACTTTGGTTCAAACCGACAAAGACCCGGTGAAGATCATTCGGGAGCTCGACGCAGTGAATGCACTCCGTGAGAAGGCCAAGTCGGCCCGCCAACCGCTCGTGCTCGAGCTCGAAGGCGACCGCGCGCTCACCCGAGTGGTGGCGAAACGCATGGCCGACCACGCAGTGCTCGAGCGGCTTGGTAATGCCAAAGGTGTATCGAGCTTTCGTGACACGCTGATTCACCTCGACGCAGCGACGTTTAACGACGCAACTGCGCTGCGTGAGCGGCTTGACGCGGTGGCGGGTGGCTCTGGCGCGTTCGTCTATATCGATGATTTGGGCAGCATTAAGCCCAGTTCGCCCGGGTTTGCGGTACTGCGTGAGTACGGCTCTCGCCGGGGCGACCTCTTTCCGCTGGTGCTTGCGGGCTCAAAGAACGATCGGGAACCGCTGGCGAACGTGATGAAGGGCTCGCTGCGCAAAGAGATTAAAATTGAAGGTGTTTCATCTGATCAAGCGGCTGAACTGGTGCGGCAAGAAGCACTGAAAGACGGCTACGTGCTCACCGATGAAGCAATGGGCGCAATCACCAAGCGTCTCGAGGGCGGCGATCATGACTCGGCGATTGCGCTGTGGGGCAAAATCAAGCAGACCCAGCATGATCGCTTAAGCAAGATCGCCGACATTGCGACGAAGAACCCGCAGGCATCGACCTGGGCCCTGGCGCGCGACGTGGAGGGTGTCGCCGCCCGCAAGGCGACCAACCCGATTGGCGAAATTCGCCGGTTGATTGGGCAAGAAGCAGCAAAGGCCAAGGTCGATACGATCATGGCGAGGGCCAACCTCGCCAAGGAACAAGATAAGTTAGGCCTCGAGGTTGAAGATCCTCCACGGCTTAACCTGCTCTTCGCGGGAAACCCCGGCACCGGCAAAACAACGTTCGCTACGCTGCTGACTCAGGGGTTGTTCGAGACGGGTTTCACCAAGTCGGCGAAGTTCACCGTCGTTACAGTACAAGACCTCACCAGCGGAAACCCGGCTACCAACGTCAAACGTTTGTGGGAAGAAAATAAAGATGGCGCGATCTTCCTCGATGAAATGCATCAGCTCGCCGACGACGAACCGGGCCGCTTGGTGCTGAGGGCACTGATTCCCAAGCTCACCGACCTGCAATACAAACGCACGGTGTTCATCGGCGCCGGTTATACCGAAGAGCTGTTGAACGCACTGCGTAAGCTCGACCCCGGTGCCGAGCGCCGCTTGGTGATGGTGCCCTTCGTCGACAACACCAAGGCCGAACTTGGGCTGATCGCTGACAAGATGCTGGCTGATGCGAAGCTCACCGCGACGCCTGAGGTGAGGGCTGCGCTGTTGCAGTCGGTCGACAAACGCCAACGCAGCATGCGCAACCCCGGCAATGGCGGCAACGTCGAGACCGAGCTCGGGTTGGCCAATGAACGTAAAATGACGCGGTTAAACGAGCTGTTGAAGACACGTCCGTTGACGCAACGCGATTTCACCACGCTCACATTGTCTGATGTTCAGAGCAAGTCGCCCTTCACCGTCGACGAGGTCTGGGCCGAGCTGAATGCCAAGGTGCCCGGGCTCGAAGACGCGAAGAGTAAACTGCGCGATTGGCAATATTTGATCGAGCTCAACAAAGAGCTGAAACAAGACCCGTGGTCGGGTGTCGAGCCGTACTTTGTACTTCAAGGTCCCGCGGGGACTGGCGCAGAAGAATTGGCGGGGTACATCGGCAAGCTCGGCGTCGCGTTGGATCTCGTTCCCGAAGCGAAGGTCGCAAAGGCCACCGGCAGCGACATGTTGGGCGGTTTCGTAGGCGATTCCACTGCGAAGGCGGTGCGCAAGCAGTTCGAAAACGGGTGGGGCAAAACGCTCTACATCGAACAGCTGGGTGCGGTCGGCAATGCTGTGGGCGGTTTCGAGACCATGGCCGGTGCGGAAATCGTGGCGCAACTCAAAGCAGGCCGTGGCCACACATTGGTCGTGATTCACGATACCAAGCCCAACGTCGACGCGTTTTTCCGTCTCGACCCAGCGTTACCGTCTCTGTTCGGCAACGTGTGGGAGCTCAATGGCTTGAAGGCGGAAAGCCCCGCCGAAGTGCTGTATCAATCGCTCAATGATCTCAGCCTCAACGGCAAAGCGATTGCGCGCGGACCTTTGAATGCCGAGATCACCCGCCGTTTGGGAGCGCTGTCTACTGACAACCCCGCATGGAACGGTAAGGCCGACATCACGATGCTCGCCCGTCGAGTGAAGCAGGTACAAGCACGTCTATTCATTGAAGCGCGGGAGAAGGGCCGACCTTTCGACGTGAAAGACGTGCAGGACGCAGCGCTCAAGACGGCGCTTGACGATCTCGAGCGCCAGGTGTCACAGCGCCCCAACCCAAACGCTTCGAGACAGGGTGATGACCACTTCAAGTTCGCCACCCAGACCGCCCGTCAGGTCGAAATGAAGACTGAAGACGCAGTGGTGGTGGCTGCTCCCGATAAGGAAAGTCAGAAGGTGCTGAATGCGTTGACCGACGTCAGCATGCTCAAGGCGTTCAAAGACAAGTTCAACACCGACCCAGCGTCGCTCAAGGCGGCTGAGAACGACGTCAACAGCGCCTACATGAAAGAAGTCGCTAAGCGGTTGGGTGTGAGCCCGAAACGGGCGCACGAGCTGATTGTTCAGACGCGCGTGAAGGTGAAGAAGTTGGTGGAAGTGAACGAGAAGAAGCTGCTGCAGAAATTCGACTATCACTGCCCGTTCTGCGGCGGCATCAACAGCCCGACCTGTGCGTACATTAATTATCCGCTCGACTGGAAGGTCTCGCACAGCACCAAGAAACCGTGGACCGAAGAGATCACGGTCAAGTCGGTGAAAGAAATCGAAACCGAAGAGCTCCAAGAGAAAAAGATTTCCGTCGAGTAGACGCAAGGTGGCTTAGTGCATGCGTACAATTCTGATTACCGGAGCGACCGACGGCATTGGCCTCGCCACCGCGCGCGCTTTAGCCTTGCCAGGCGTGAAATTGCTGATCCATGGCCGTGACATGTCGCGGGCACAGGCTGCGTGCACGGTGATTGCGGAAGAGACCGCGGGCGTTGAAGTCGTGCCGCTCGTCGCTGACTTTAGAGAGCTCGCACAGGTGCGGGCCTTGGCCCAATCGGTGCGCAAAAGCACCGACGCGCTCGATGTTCTGATCAACTGCGCGGGAGCCTATTTCACTGAGCGACAGTTCACTGCTGATGGGCGCGAGCTCACCATGGCTGTGAACCATGACGCGCATGTGTTGCTCACTCTGCTTACGTGGCCATTGTTAAAGCGCGCTTCAGGTTCGCGGGTGATCAACGTCACCTGCGCGGCGTACCGTCTAGGCAAATTGAACCCCTCGGTGACTGACGCTGATTTGTCCGACGTTCCCGCCAGCGCATACCCGCGCTCAAAACTGGCACAGGTACTCTTCAGCCAGGCGCTCGCGCGTTTGCAACCGGGCGTTTCGGTGCACAGCGTGCACCCGGGTGTTACTGACACCAAGCTGTTGCGAGCGAGCAGTACATCGACTCCGGGGGTACCGCCGGCGGACTCAACCGCCACACTGCTCTACGTCGTCAATGGCCGAGTACCAGGCACGGTTTCAGGCCGGCACTACGAGCGTGAAGCCGAAGTCGCCGTGACCGAACCAGCCGCCGACGCTTCGTTAGCCGATGCATGGTTTGCGCAAAGCCTGAAACGTGTCGGTGAGCCCAAGTGGCCTTAAGGCCATTCGCTGACAAAGCAACAAGGGTGGCAGCAAAGGCCGGCGATATGTACTTTCGCAGTACGCGCGCCGACACCCCGTGCCGTGTTCTCTACCAGCGCAACCTGCCGCCAATACCGGCCACCACGAAGTAACCGTGGCGTGAAAATGTGCCGTCGTCGCCCAAGCCACGTTGCTTGCCGGCGCGCACGTGCATTGAAAACGCGGCGAAGCCTGCTTCTAATTCACCTTCAACGTTGTCGAGCGAAGCGAACGCCGGCAACCACCGCACGCTGGCCAACACCCGCACGTTGCGGTCATCGACGACGGCCAAAGTGAATGTAGGCCCCAAAGCGGTGGCGGTGACTTTGGTGGCCAGCCGCGGGGTGTCGAGGCTCAAGTCAGAATCAATTTGCTGCACACTGAGCGCGATGCCGAAGCCCAACCGACCCCAAAACACCCGCAGCTCAGGCGTGCCTCCCAACACCGACACCGAGCCGCCCGCGGCTCCCACCGTGGTGAGGTAGCTGCCCGCGGCGCGAATTTCGAAACCCGAGGCCAACCCGGCAGCGGGGGCCAAGGTCCAAATACCGACGCGAAACGAAATTTCGGCCCCCAACAGCAAGCCTGAAACACGCGCGCGGCTGTTGGCGAGGTTGACGTAGCCGCCGACGCCGAGCGCCGCGACGGCGCCTCCCAAGCGTTCGTCAGAACGGTCGAACTCGCCCGCCTCGGCGATTTCTCGGTCAGCTTTTTCACGGCGCACCCGCTCTTCTTCTTCAAAGCGCGCGTCTTCAGCGGCGAGCTTCAGTTTGCGTTGCTCGTCGCTGAGCTCCCAGTTGCGGGTGTGCTCGTCACGGCGGCGCTCGTGCTCTTCTTGCGCCTCGCGGCGGGCCGTCTCGCGGTCTGCTTGCACTTTACGCCGGCGTTCTTCTTCGGCTTGGCGCAGCGCCTCGACACGTTTTCTCGCGGCTTCTTTTCTGTCTTCGCGCTCATTGACGACCCGTTCGGCCTCGGCGCGGTCTTGCCGGTCAGCCTCGAGCGCAGCGGCATGCGCGGCGGCCTGCTCGCCCTTCTTTTTTTCGTCGTCGGCCCTCGACTGCGCCAGCGCGGCAGCCGCTTGCGATTGGGCGAGCGCTTCTTGCTGACGTTTGGCGTCAACCTCGGCCAACTCACGCCGGGCCCGCTCGTCGGCCTCAGCCTTCACCCGGCGGTCTTCTTCGGCGCGCTGTTGCTGCTCGAGCGCTGCCTTTTGCGCCGCGGCCTTGGCGGCTTCGTCTTGCGCGCGGCGTTGGGCGTCGAGCGTCACCGTCGCACCTACCGCCCCGGCGACGACAGCGGCACCAGCGGCCGACGTCGAAGGCGCGACAGTTCCCGCATCGGCCGGCGCGGCTCCAGCCGACACTGGCACCGCAACAGCCACTGGGGCAGCGGGCAGAGCGCCTCCACGGCAACGCTGTTGAACGCTGGCCAACCATCGGCTCCAGCGGTCGTACTCTTTGGCCAATTCGCGGCGAATGCCGGCCATTTCGCGCCGCTTGCCCATCGCCGCCTTCAGCTGTTCAACCGAAAGGGAGCAGTTCGACAGCCCATCGCTCACCATTGGCCGCAGCACACCAATGGGAAAGCGCTGCCCCAAATAGAGCGTCTGCATGTCGACAACATAGGCGCGCATGTCAGTGGCGGTTTGGGCGGCGTTGGCTTGTTGCAGCTTGGTCGTGCATGAAAGCTTCAACTGCTCGCACACTTCAGAAACCGGCAGACAGGCATTCGAAGCCGCCTCCATCGCCAGGGCCAATTCGTCGTCAAGGCTGGCGTTGTCGAGCAGCGGCTTTTGCATGCGCTGCGGAGGCAACAGGCAAGGGTCGGCCGCGAAAACAGGCACGGCGAATAACGAAATGAACGCGATGACGGCGAAGCGCGACAAGGTGCGCACGGGTGAGCCTTTCAAAATGTGCTGATGAACGGGGCGATTGTACTGATCTGGGCGCCAACCGGAACATCTCTTACGCCGTCGACGAATGAACCGGGCAGCCTTTACCGTGCTAACAGGAGCGCCGTGTCTGAACGTGCGCCCTCTGCCACCAAGCTTCGTCTCGGCGTCATGCTCGACGAGTGGACCTTGCCCGCGTGGCAGTTCGAAGCGCTGCGCCAAGCACAAGCGTTGCCTTTCGTTGAGCTGGCGGCCGCCGTGCACAACCGCGAGCCGCACATGGGCGATTCGCGCTGGCAGCTGCTGAAGAAACAGTGGGCGTATTCGGCGTATCTCAAAGCCGACCGGCTTGCTTTTCGCAGACTGGGCCGTGACGCGTTTCAACCCGTCGACGCGCGCGCCCTTTTCAACGGGGCGCAGGTTTTAGAGGTGATTCCCCAGCGAAACAAATTCGTGCACCGCTTCACGCCTGACGACGTCGCCGCGCTGAAGGCTCAAAACCTCGACGTGCTGGTTCGCTTTGGCTTCGCCATTCTGAAAGGCGAAGTGTTGCAGACGGCGCGCTACGGCATCTGGTCGTACCACCACGGAGACAACCGCGAGTACCGCGGCGGGCCTCCCCTGTTTTGGGAAATTTTCGAGGAGCGCGAAGTGTCGGGCGTGCTGCTGCAGCAATTGTCGGAGCAGCTCGACGGCGGCCTGATTCTCGAGCGCTCTTTGGGCAAGACGAACTTGTTCTCGCTGCACGTCAACAAAAATGGCTCCTACTGGAAGTCAGCGGCTTTTTTAGCGAGGCAGCTTTCGTTGTTGCATCACCACGGGTGGGCAACTTTGCAGCGCAGGGCGCCCAGCGACCCTGCCCACGAAAAGAAAATGTATCGCACCCCTTCGAACGCGCAGATGGCGCGTTTTGCCGGCCGCTTGGCCCAAAGGGTCGTCAAGCGGCTGCATGAACATGCCACCCGCCGCTTCGAGTGGCATGTGGCGCTGCGAAGGCGTGAGCCCGGCCAAAACCCGTGGGACGCGCCCGAAAAGTACTTACCGGTTACTAAGCACCCCGGCGCTTACCTGGCTGACCCGTTTCTCGCCGAGCATGACGGCAAAACCTGGCTCTTTTGCGAGGCGTACGTCTATGGCAAGCAACGAGGCGAAATTTGGGTCACCCCCTTGGGCGAAAAAGTGCCCCACCACGGCGAGTGGCAGCCGGTAGTTCAAGAAGAGCATCACCTGTCATACCCACATGTCTTTTCTCACCGCGGCCAGTGGTTCATGGTGCCCGAATCGCGCGCGTCGAAACGCGTCGAGCTCTACGAGGCCACGGCTTTTCCCCTGCGGTGGAAGCGCAAGGCCACGCTGCTCGAAAATATCGAGCTCGTCGACCCTACGCTGCACATCAACGCCGACGGCTTCTGGCTTTTCGGTGGCGTAGCGCCCACGCGCGGCGCGCCGGCTTCTGACGAGTTGTGGGTCTTTCACGCCACTTCACTTGAAGGCCCTTACCGGCCCCATGCGTTCAACCCTGTCATCGCTGACGTGCGGTGCGCTCGGCCGGCGGGAGCGATGTTCATGCAAGACGGCGCACTGTGGAGGCCCTCACAAAAAGGCGCGGTCGGTTACGGCCAAGGCATTGACTTTCACCAGGTAAAAACGCTCAGCACCGAGCGTTACACCGAATCGACAGTCGCCACGTGGACCCACGCCGGCCCAGGCTTTCGGGGTTTGCACACCTACAACCGCAGCGCTTCATTCGAGGTTATCGACGTAGAAGTGATATCTGCCCCGAGGCCCTGGCGATGACGTTTTCTGTCTGCATTCCCAATTTCAATTACGCCCACTTTCTTGGCGAGACGGTGAGCGCGGTGCTGTCACAGGCAAACGCTGACTTCGAAATCGTGATTGCCGACAACTGCAGCACCGACGCTTCGTGCGAAGTGGTGCGTAACTTCAAAGACCCTCGCATTCGGCTCAAAGTCAATGCCTGCAATGTAGGCTTCGCGCGTAACTTAGACATGGCGGCAGCAATGGCACGGGGCGATTGGTTAATCATGCTCTCGTCTGACGATTTGATTCTGCCCGGCAGCCTGGCCACCTACCGAACGTTGATTGAGTCGCTCGACGCGCCAGACACCACGGTGATGAGCAGCGCGTGGAACGTGATTGACCCCCAGGGTGCGCATGTGCGGGTTGATCACCGCGACCCGCTGCTCTGGCGCGATAACGAGCTCGATGCCGCGCTGTCTGAAAAACTCGCCGCCCCGGTCTACAAAGTGGCGGCCGACGTGCTGCTCTCGCGCTGCTTAGAGACGATGCGCAACCCATTCAACTTCGCCGCCACCGCGTACCCCAAGGCGCTCTACCGGCAAGTCGAAGGCTACGGCGGTGCACGGTCTATCAACCCTGACAAGTGGTACCACTGGCGGTTGCTCAACGTGGCCAAGACAGCGCTCTTCGTCGACAAGCCGCTCTTCGCTTACCGCTGGCACCCCAACAACCAGACCGCCAACGAGCGCAAAGCCGGAGCGCTCAAGTACATGGTCGACGAGTACACCAACACCTTCGAGCTCGACACCAGCGTGCTCAAGAAAACCGGCATCACCCGCGAGCAATTAGAACGTTCATTCATCGAGCATGACGTGGCCCGGCACGGGTTGGCCACGCTGGCCGACGAATCGAGCGAACGCGCGCGCCGCATTTTGCTTTTCGGTGCCGCGACCTACCCCAAGCACGCAGGCAAGAACTGGAAGGTGTGGACCTTGGCGGGGCTGATTGCGCTGGGGCCCGTCGGTAAGGCGATAGCGAGAGAAGCGCGCAAACGGTTTGGCCGTTAGGGCACGCCGCAAAATTAGTCATTTACATTTACGGGTCGTTCGATCAGACGTAGTGAATGACGAAGGTTGAACGAGGTGAGGCCGAAGCGAAAATTCGCGTGCGCTTCGAGCGAGTTCGAGGCG
>JAIBBR010000035.1 GCA_019694575.1 Myxococcaceae bacterium | reverse complement strand
ACGTCTGGTAGCGCCTGTTCAGCCCCTCAAGTCGAAGCGAAAATCTGCTCGACCGAAAGAAACTCCGCCCTCGCCCGCCACACAGTACGATGCGCTTCTCGACGAAATCAGCACCGATTGAGCCTGGCGTGGCCTTCGCGCTTTCCGTTCGCGGCTGGACTTGCCGATTGACCCAAAAGTTACGGGCGCTTAAAGGCTCTCGCCATGAATGTCGAACACATGTTGGTGGTGGGCGCCGGCCAAATGGGAGCCGGCATTGCGCAAGTTGCCCTCGCCGCGGGCATCAAAGTGACGCTGGCTGACATTTCGGCCGAAGCGGTGGCCAAGGGCAGGGCGCGCATTGAAAGCGGCTTCGCCAAGCTGGTCGAAAAGGGCAAGCTCGACGACGCCAAGCGGCAATCGTTCTTGGGCGGGCTGACGACGGCGACCGAGATCGGCAAAGTGTCAGGTGCCGACGCGGCGATCGAAGCCGTGTCTGAGAGTGAAGAGCTGAAGAAGAAGATTTTCGTGCAACTCGACGCGGTGGTGAAACCGGGCGGCCTCATCGCCACCAACACCTCGTCGATTCCGATTACCCGCATTGCCACGGCCACCCAGCGGCCTGAGGCGGTGATCGGCATGCACTTCATGAACCCGGTGCCGGTGATGCAGCTGGTCGAGTTGATTCGCGGCGCGGCGACGTCTGACGCGACCTACGCGGCGACCAAGGCGATGGCTGAAAAAATGGGGAAGACCACCGTCGTCTCCAAGGACTACCCGGGTTTCATCGTGAATCGCATTTTGATTCCCATGTTGAATGAGGCGTGCTTCGCCCTGATGGAAGGGCTGGGCACCGCGCAAGACATCGACACCGCGATGAAGCTGGGCACCAACCAGCCCATGGGCCCGCTGCAGTTGGCAGACTTCATTGGCCTCGACACCTGCTTGTCGATTGCCGAGGTGCTCCACAAAGGGCTGGGCGACGACAAGTACCGGCCGTGCCCGTTGTTGCGGCAGACGGTCGATGCGGGTTGGTTGGGTAAGAAGACCGGTCGCGGTTTTTACAAATATTAAGCGAGGGAGAACCCCATGGGCTTTGAAACGATTCGGCTTGAGGTCGAAGGTGCTGTCGCGACGTTGACGGTTGATCGCCCCAAGGCGCTCAACGCGCTGAACTCGAAGGCGCTCGAAGAGTTGCTCGCTGCGGTGACTCAGGTGCATCAGCAGTCGGGAGTGCGGGTGTTGTTGGTGACAGGTGCGGGCGAGAAGGCGTTCGTCGCGGGTGCCGACATCGCGCAGATGGCCAATTATTCGGCGGAAGAAGCGCTGGCCTTTTCACGCGCTGGGCACAAAGTCATGGCCGCGCTCGAGGCGCTGCCTTTTCCCACCATTGCCGCGGTGAATGGCTTTGCGCTGGGTGGAGGCTGCGAGCTCGCGCTGGCGTGCGATCTCATTTATGCGTCTGAAAAGGCGAAGTTCGGTTTGCCTGAAGTGACTTTGGCGGTGATTCCCGGGTTTGGCGGTACCCAACGCTTGGCGCGGCGCACGGGGCTCTCACGGGCGAAAGAGCTCGTCTACACCGGTGAGATGATCGACGCCTCGAAGGCCAAGGAATACCACCTGGTGCTCGAGGTGCTGCCCGTCGACAAGCTGCTTGGGCACTGTCGTGAAGTGGCCGGCAAGATCGCATCGCGTGGCCCACTCGCGGTGACCAAAGCCAAGACGGTGATCGCCCAAGGGTGGGACCTCGACCTGGCTGCCGGCAATGAGCTTGAAAGCCAAGCCTTCGGCAGCTTGTTCGCGACCGCCGATCAGAAAGAAGGCATGCAGGCGTTTCTCGAGAAGAGGGCCGCTGCGTTCAAGGGGCTCTGAAAACAGGCAGTCGGCTGGTTCACCTTCCGTGCTGTACCTGGGGCGAAGTTCGCGGTAATTCGTGTTTCGCATGAATTTCGAGCTCACCGAGGTTCAACGAGACATTCAGAAGCTCTGCCGCGATTTTGCCGCCAAAGAGCTTATTCCCAACGCGCGCCAGTGGGACGAAGCGCATGCCTGGCCCGAAAGCGCGGTGAAGCAGCTGGCCGAGCTGTCGTTGCTCGCGGTCGCGGTGCCAGAAAGCCTGGGCGGCGCGGGCTTAGACAACGTCTGCTACGCGCTGAGCATCGAAGAGATCAGCCGCGGCTGCGCGTCGACCGGGGTGATTATGAGCGTGAACAACTCGCTCTATTGCGACCCGGTGATGAAGTTCGGCACCGAAGCGCAAAAACGCGATTTTCTCGTGCCCTTCGCTCGAGGCGAGAAGTTGGGGTGCTTTGGTCTCACCGAGCCTGAAGCGGGCTCCGACGCCGCTGCTCAGCAGACCACCGCGGTGAAGAAGGGCGATCACTATGTGATCAACGGCTCCAAGAACTGGATCACCGTGGGCCCCAAAGCCGACGCGATCGTGCTCTTCGCGATGACTGACAAGAGCGCGGGCCACAAAGGCATCTCGGCCTTTTTGATTCCCACGTCGACCCCCGGGTTCAACCGCCAGAAGCCCGACAAGAAAATGGGCATCTGTGGTGCCTGGAGCTGCACCATTTATCTCGAAGATGTGAAGGTGCCCGTCGAGAACATGCTGGGCAAAGAAGGCGACGGCTTCAAGGTGGCGATGAGCACGCTCGACGGAGGCCGCATTGGCATTGCGGCGCAGGCGCTGGGCATTGCGCGCGCGGCGTACGAAGAGGCGGTGCAATATTCAGGTGAACGCAAGACCTTCGGCAAGCCGATTCGCGAGCACCAGGCGATCAGCTTCATGCTCGCCGACATGGCCACCGAGATCGACGCGGCGCGGCTTTTGGTTTTGCGTGCCGCGCTGATGAAAGACAAAGGCGTGCGCCACGGCCCCGAGAGCGCGATGGCCAAGTTGTACGCCAGCGAAATGGCGAGCCGCGTCACCAACAAGGCGCTGCAGATTCACGGCGGCATGGGCTACAGCAAGGAGCTAGACGCTGAACGCCACGTGCGCGACGCGCGCATCACCGAGATCTATGAAGGCACCAGCGAAATTCAGCGCATCGTCATTTCAGCAAGTCTGCTCAAGGAGTAACGCCACATGATCGTCGCGGCCCTCGCCCTCGCATTCAGCCTCGCGAACAGCCCTCCACCTGCGGCCAAGCCAGCCGGTGGCCACGACACCATGAAGGGGTTGATGAAAGACGCCATTGACACCAAGGAGGGCGAGAAGAAAGAAGGCGGCGCCCCCGCGGGTCTTGATGTGTCGAAGATGCCTTTCTCAGCCGACTCCATCAAACAGGTGGTGGCGCACTATCAGCCGCAAATTCAGGGTTGCTACGAAGAGACAATGGCCACCAAAGACAAAGCCGTCGAAGGCAAATTGAAGACGTCGTGGCTCATTACGCCAGACGGTTTGGTGAAGAGGGCGAAGATCGACAAGAAGGGCACCACGCTCAAAGACAGCAAGCTGCACGATTGCGTGGTGACGGTGTTGTCGGCAATGACTTTTCCCAAGCCACCTGATCGCAAAGAGCACCCCATTGAGTACCCCTTTAACTTGAAGGCCATCAAGTAAGTGGAGCTTCAATTCAGCGAAGCCCAGACGCTGGTTCGCGACACGGCGCGGCGGTTTGCCAAAGACGTGGTGGCGCCGCAAGCCCGGGCGATCGATCGCGAAGAGCGGTTTCCGAAAGAAATTTATCGGCAGCTGGCCGGTCTGGGGCTGCTTGGGGTCAACATTCCCTCGGCGCTCGGAGGCTCAGAAGCGGGAGTCGTCAGTTATGCGCTGGCAATGATGGAAATGTCGGCCGCGTGTGCGTCGACCTCGGTGGGCATGGCCGTCACCAACATGTGTGGCGAATTGATCAGCCATTACGGCTCTGAAGCGTTGCGGCAGAAATATGTGCCGCGGCTGACGAGCGGTGAGGCGATTGCCGGAGCGTTTGCGTTGTCAGAACCCCACTGTGGCTCTGACGCCGCCGCGTTAAGCACCACCGCCCAGCAGCGGGGCGACACCTATGTGCTCAACGGGAGCAAGCAGTGGATCACGTCGGGCGCGCATGCAGGCGTAATGGTGGTGTGGGCCCGTACGGCGGCAGAGGGCAATCGCGGCTTGTCGGCCTTCGTCGTTGAAGGCGGCACGCCCGGCCTTCACGTGGGCCGCGCCGAAGACAAAATGGGGCTGCGTGGGTCGAATACCGTGGGGTTGACCTTCGACAATTGCGTGGTGCCGGCGGCCAACCTGCTTGGCAAAGAAGGCGACGGCTTTAAGCTGGCGATGATCGCGCTCGACGGAGGCCGTATTGGCATCGCGGCACAAGCGTGCGGCGTGGCGCGGGCCGCGCTCGAAGCCGCGGTGCGTTATGCGAAAGATCGTCAGGCATTTGGCCACCCCATTGGTGACTTTCAAGCCATTCGGTGGATGTTGGCTGACATGCGCACCCAGCTCGAAGCGGCAGAGTTGCTTTGTCTACGCGCCGCGAGCTTGAAAGAGCAAAAGAAGCCGTTCACCCGTGAAGCGTCGATGGCCAAGCTGTTCTGCAGTGAAATGTCGAACCGGGTCTGCGATCGCGCGGTGCAGATTCACGGTGGCTACGGGTACATCGATGAATTTCCGGTCGAACGCTACTTGCGCGACGCCCGAGTACAGACGATTTACGAGGGCACCAGCGAGATTCAGCGGCTGGTCATCGCCCGCGAGATCATCAGGTTGGCCGGGCCTTAAAGAAAGGTTTCGATGCAGCGAAACATGACGGGCTGGGTGTTGGGGGCGTGCGTTGTGTTGTTGGCGTGTGGGCGGCCGCAAAGAACGTTCGACGGCGGTTTCGAAGACGCGGGCACCGACGCCAGCGTCGATGCTGGGCGCCCCAAGGGTGATGATCCTCCCGCTGGCTATTCGTTGGCGCTCGAGTTGCCAGGCAATGCCGCGCTCACCACGCGCTTGGGCGTGGCCACGTCGATGGTGCTTGATCAGAACCAGCAACCCATGCTGGCGGTACTTTCGGTTGACCCCAATGGTGACGGCAGCCGAGAAGATGATCAACTGCTCTTCACCCGGTGGGACGGGGTAGAAAAAGCATGGTCGCCACCTCAGCAAATCGCCGTGGTTGGCCCCGTCGACATCAGCGAGCCGAACCGCCCGGTGTCGTTGACCCGCGACGCGGTGACAGGCGCAATCGGCATTGCATTTGTTGCGCAGAATGATCACGCCATTCGACTGGCCACCAGCGCCGACGACGGCGAAACCTGGTCATTAGACATCGCGAGCGATAGCAACGCCGGCGCCGACGCGTTGACCAGCCCAGTGCTGGCGATGAACGGCGCAGAAATGCACCTCGCCTATCACCAAGCGAACGTGGGCTGCTCCTTTGCGGGGTGTGGCGCGGTGAAGTACCGCAAACGCACCGGTAGCAACCCGTTTGCTGCGGCGACCAGCCCTGCGGTTCAGGGGGCGGGCACCGCTCGGGCGGCCTCGGTGGCGTTGGCGTTAGACTCGGCGGGCACACCCGGTGTGGCCTTCATGTATGGCAATGAAGACGGTAGCGACGTGCGGCCTATGTACTGGCGCCCCGGTGAGGCGCAGGCCACGGCGATCATGCCGAGCAATCTCGCGGTCAATGCCTGGGCCACGCCTGAGCTGCGCAACAGTGTTGCATTGGCCTACGCCGACTTGGTGCCACACGTGGCGTTTCACTTGCGCACGTCGCAGGCTGACGGCTTGCTTTGGTACACCACGATGCCGAGTGGCAGTCAGACGTTTAGCGCGCCACTCGCCGTACCTCGCAACGGCGGCGTGGGCATGCTCGACGAAACGCGGTGGTACCAAGCGATCTCGGTCGACGCCCAGGGCAACATTGCGATCGCCGCGCAGTTCGCCAAGACAACCGGCCAACCGCAAATGTGCGGAGGCCCCAAGCTGACCCGTGGCTCACTCACCAACGGTTGGGTGACATGTGCACCCGACAACCAACGCAAGTTTGGTTACGCCGGTGCAAGTGTGAACTTGGCGCGTCGCACGTCAGGTCGACTGGTGCTGGCTTTTCCCTATGAGAACCGGGCCAACCCGTCACTGAACAACAAAGCCGGTGTGGTGCTGTGGTGGGAGCCGTAACCTGCTGACGACTGAAGCATTGGTGTACCGCATGGTGGTTGTTGAAAGCACAGGGCCACCGCGTGGCGTGTGTAGGCATTTTTCGCCACCGGGCCCCTCGCGATATGTTTTCAGGTTGAATGCCTCCTCCCAAGATTGGCGGCACGTTTTCTTCGCCGCTACCCACCTCGCAGGCTGAAGCAACCGATGAACAACCCAACGAAAATTCGTTTGAAGAGCCGCTGCCCGCGGGCTTGGGCGTGCAGCCGGGCAAATCGCACGTCAGCATCATGGGGTGGACCGGCAGCAACACCTTCCCCGCGATAGACGACGCCAACGGTGATCAGCAGCAGCAAACCCGGCGCATGAGCGCAGAATACGTGAAGGGTTTGCTTGGCGATAAGCGCATTGGCGAGCTCGCGGTAAAGCTTGCGTTCGACATTTTCACCGAAAACCGTGTCGACTCCGATGCGCTCGATGCCGCCTGGCACCCAAGCAGAAGCCGTACCGAAATGGGCACTCTCACCGTTTCGTACCGAAACGTGATCTCGCTGGGTGAGGGCTTTTTTTTCAAAAAGAGCGCCACCGGCGGTGTGGTGATGACCGGAGATCTCGCAGGCGAAGGCGATCAAACGGGGTGGCACGCCCTTACCCGCATGGGCGAACGCAAAATAGCGACGCAGTACCCCACCACTCAAATTGCCGGGTTGGCCGGTGTTGAAGCGTCTGTGTGGAAACGGCAAGATCTGGGCGCAGGCATTTCGATTGAAGCAGGGGTCGGCACGGGGGCTGATTTTCCCGTTGGAGCCACGGGTATCGGCAACCTGCGCGGTAACGGTCAGCTCGGGTTGGGTACGCCCGGCAATCTGCAGTTCGACGTGGGCGTGACGGGTAGTCTGCAGTGGACTTTAGGCAAGGCCTTGAGCTTTCCTAAAGGAGGTGGGCCGATCGATGGCCTGGTGGTGACTCCTTATGGCCAAGTGACGTGGAGCGGCCATTCGTTCTCGTCGACCGTGCGCGTCGACATGAACGCCCTGGGCATGCGGTCTCCCTTGGGCACGCTGACGTTTTCTTGGTTCTTCTGACGAAGCGCGCAAGTTCGGCAAGTGAGCCTGATCTCGCGCACTTCTCATACGACATTCGGCGGTTGTCTTCGGCCTCCATCTTGAGGGAAAACCAGCCAACGTGACAGCGTGGGCCTTCGTCGCAGTGGTGTTGTCTGCTGCCCCCTCAATGGGGCTTCGTCTCGACGCGGGCGCCGGTGTTCCCGTCAGTGCGCGCTCGAGCAGTACTTTTGGCCTGGGTTTTTCTGGGGCGCTGACCGCTGAAGTCGAAGTGCTCGAATTGTTGGGCGTCGATCTTCAAGTTGGGTACACGCGGCTCGAGCGGCTTGCGCAGGCCGCTGTTCCCGGTACGGCCGGCACGGTTTTTACCATCGGCGCCGGCGTTCGAACCCACACGCCACTCGACAATAAACGGGTGATACCTTGGCTTGATGCGATTGTTTCGTGGGGTCATTCGGGAGGCAACCGCTTGGTCCTGTCGGCCGCGGTGGGTGTGTCGGCGCGCCCCTTTGATCGCGCGTTCTTCTTGGTTGGCGCTTTCGCACGGTTGCAGCAGGTGCTGAACCCCGTGCCCAACGGCATCAACACGACCCTTCTTTCATTCGGTGTGTCGCTCGAGCTGCGCCAGCCTCGCGCCCCGGTCGTCGATGCAGCGGCGAACACAGAAGAAAAGCCGGCGGTCCATCGAGCAGAAACACCTTCTAACGTCGAACGAATGGAGTCAGTAACCGCGGCTGGCGACACCGACGGAGACGGCATTGCCGATGATGTCGACCAGTGCCTCGAAGAGAAAGAAGACAAAGACGGCATCGCCGATCAAGACGGTTGCCCCGAAACCGATGGCGACATTGACGGCGTCGACGACAAGGTTGATGCGTGCCCTACCGTCGCCGGCCGCGCGACGAACAAGGGCTGCCCCAATTACCCGAAAGTCGTGGTGCACGATGATCGGTTAGAGCTGAAAGAGAAAATTACCTTCGCCAACAACTCCGCCAAATTCACGGGTGACTCCACGTCGATTCTCGACGAGGTGGCAAAGGTGTTGGCCGATCGGCCTGGGCTGTGTCTGTTGATCACCGCGCACACTGACAACACCGGGTCAGAAGACGAGAACTTGAGCCTTTCAGGCAACCAGGCGCAGGCCGTGCGCGCCTATTTGGTGAAGAAGGGTGTGTCGGTCGATCGCCTCAGCACGCGTGGCTTTGGTGAGCAGAAGCCGCTCAACCGCAACCGAAATGCCAACGAGCGGGCGCAGAACCGCCGCGTCGAAATTCTCGTCAACCCGTGCGCTGAACCACTTTAACCCCACCATTCGCTTGGGTTGAGCGTGGATCGCGCAGGAGTTTCGGCAGATATCGCCGCCTGCGGCTGGGCCGACATGGATCGTGGCCGGTAGTGTTAGGGCAGGGGAAAATGATCGTACGCGCCGCTGCCATCGGCATCGATCAACACGGGCCCGGCCACCGCCCATGGCCGCACCTCGGCCGCGCTGCAGGCACCGGCTGAGCACTCGACATCACCCCAAAGAAGTGGAAACAGCGCCCGACTGGCAGGCGTGGCGCGCACCACCACTGCGAACCACGTGTCTGCCGTCGGGCTGACCATGAAGCGCTCGGTGACGTGAATGCGCTTGGGTATGAAGCCGTTCTGCGCGGGCAACGTTTCAATCGGCAACTTCGTCACGTCGAGCACACGGCTCTCGAGAACGCGATCGGCTGGCCATGACCCATTGGCGTTTCCATTCGTCGCCTCGCGGCCGCTCGCGTGAGTGTGCACTTCGAGCAGATCAAACGTCATCCAAAAAGGGGCCTGCACGTCGACGGTCAGCTGAACGGTGTCTTTCTGGCCTGGGTGAACTTGCAATAGCTCACCAGGGCCCACTGCGTTGCCCGTCAGCATCGAGGAGCCATCTACCACCTGCGCGGTGAAGCGAACGAAGGGGCCGTTGGAGCTGGATCCTTGGTGCTGGGCAATCGCTTGCGCATAGCGCGAAGCACTGAACGCCGACAGCGGCAGCTCGTGGCGTACCCAGGTGTGTGCCGAGACGCCGGCAGAGGGCAGGGTAACGACGCCGCGCGAGAGAAGTGTCATCCAGTCATTGAGCGCCGCGAGTGACAGCACCGGGCCATCGCTCACCTCGAAGGCGTCGAACGCTTGGGTGAATTGGCGCGTGTCGCTGGCGTTGGCGCCGGGTGCCTCAGCGGTGCGGAGCGACTGCGCGGTGGCGTGCGTGGCCAAGGTGGCGGTATCGACCTTGAGCTGCGTGAGAGCGCCGGTGGGGCCCCGTGGAGAGTGAAGTAGAATCGCGGCGGCAGGGTGCGCTGCACGCAATTCTTCTACCACTTGGTCGGCGCGTAGCACCGGGCCTGCGCCTGGGCACCAGTCGAGTGGAGCACGGGTGACGGTTGCGCCCAACGCACTCACCGAAGCCGATCGAAACAAATCAGCACGGCTCACCGCCAACGGTACGAGGTGCGCTTGGAGCCCGGCGTTGAAAATGACCTGGGTCGCGTCAATCAGTCGATTGCGCTTCGAGGGGGCAAACACCTCTACCCCTTCTGCGGCGGCGGCTTCTGGCGTGGCATTGAGGCCGATAGCGGCGCTTAGCCAACCCGTGGAGTCGACCACTTTCGCCAGGGTGGCTTGCACCCTCGCTGGGCCATGGGTGAGGTTGACTGGCCACCCACTGAGTGGAAAACCCGCCGGCCAGGCTGAGTACGTCGGCCCGCGCGAAACGAAGACTTCGTATTCAGCCGGAGGCAGCGGCAACGTCACCGACCCCTGCGCCCCCACCATTGCAACGGCGGCGATGTTGCCCGGCGTGCGCACCCCGTCGAAGAAAGGGCGGTATTGCTCCAGAGCATTGGCGCAGGTGCCCTGAACGCAGCGCACCACCACTTTGGCGGGCAGTGGGGTTGCAGCGGGGTCGGCCACCTGCACGGTCAGGGTCTGCGATGCCCCCAGTTGGAGCGCGGAAGACAGCGCTCCCGTCGAAGGCACCGACACCGGTGTCGGCGCCGTTAGGGCATAGCCCAGTGCTCCGGCGCGCAAGGTGTAATTACCCGCAGCGAGATCAGCGCGGGCTTTGCCGTTCGAGTCTGTCACCAGCAACGTACGTTGTTGGCCATCGGAGCCGAACACGGCCACGCGCACATTCGCGGCGGCGGTTGTTCCGTCGGTGGTTACCGTCACGTTGAGGCGTGTGCTGGGTGATGAGTCCCACGAGGCGAATGACGAAGTCACTTCGCCCAGATCGCGCGCGATGATCAGATCGCGCAAATAAGTTCGCGAAGCATCGGGCAGCACGCCGAATTCGCCAGCCCTTTGCTGGGCACTGTGATCGCTCCATGACAACAGGCCGCCGGGGGCCTCACCCGTGTTGACCGTATAGAGCTCACCGTCGAGCGAAAAGGCCGACACCGTTTCAGGCACACCGGGGTTGGCGATTTTCGTCGCCCGCAACGCATAGGCCACGCCGTCGGCTTGCCAGCCGAGCCACGCCGTCTGGCTGGCCGGGCAGTCGAGGCCGCCCATTCCCGCGACGCAGCCATGGGGGTTGAAGAAGTCAGCGCCATTGAGCCCCTGGTAACGATCACCCGCTGCGAGCAGCACGTTGTCGTTGCCGGTGTTGCAGAACGCGGTCAGCACGCGCACGCGGTTTTCACCAGGCGAGAGCACGTAATAGGTAGTGACGAGCAACGAGAGCGGTTTTTCGGGGTCGACCGTGAGCACGCTACCAGCCCCCAGCACCTCTTCGATGGCGCGCGGCAGGTTCACCGTTTCGTCGAGCGCGTCGCTGCCCGTGGCGGCGATTACCGCGTAGCCACCCCGTTCGCCGTCTTTGAGCACTTCGACTTGCTTCACCCTGGCGGTTCGGCCGAAGCCGTAAAACAGCTTGAGGGCACTGAAGCGGTCTGCCGCAGACTGCGCCGCGCTTCGTTTGACGTCGGCGTCGATAATCGCCCCTGAGTCGTCATCGGGGCCCTGGGAGCGCCCAGTGTTCGCTATCACCACCCGCACGCGATCGTTTTCGAGCACGAAGTCGCCCTCTTGCCCCTGCAGCGCGGCTGAATCGGTGGTGGTGAAAGGGCGTGCCTTGGCGGTAGATCCAACAGCAGAGAAGAGCTCCATTGCTGAGAGATCGACCTCGCAGCGGCCCGTGGGGTCAGGCGAAGGCGGCGGCTTGGGCGGCATGCAAGCCGTGCCGGCCACCACCCACGCAAGCAGAAACCCGCCATGCCACCGACGAAGAACAGTTTGCATGGCGACGACTTAGCCCGCTCCCGCGCGTGAAGGCCAACTCAGGCCGTGACGTCGCTGACCAGTGCGATAGCTTTCGGGCAGATGGCAGCTCTTCCACGCACACCTGATCAACTCCGTACCGCCATCGACACGATGTGCCGTGTACGTGCGGGAGAATCTCTGCCCGACGCCAATGGCCACCGCATTCTTTGGCACCGCGGTGCAAAGGGTGCCGATCTCACCACCTACGTCGACGGTAACGGCGTGGTGTTTCGCCAAGAACTGCAACTCTTCGACGACTATTTCGTGTGGGACACGCACGCCGGCTTACGCACCGGACTGCCCGTCGAAGCTGCCGAGAGCAGTGGCGCCCGCGTTCAGGGCGATTACATATTCGACGTCGCTGACAAAATTCGGGTCGAACGGGTACAGCGTGCACACCAAGCGTTAAAAAACTACAGCGAGGCAGACAAGTCGATTCGCCACTTCAAGCACATCGTCGAGCAAGCGCTCGTGGGTGCAGAGACGAAATCGAGCGGCGATGCGGTGACACGCAACGCCGACACGGTTCGCTACGACAACTACATGTCACAGTCGCAGCGCATTCGACTCGACGAGGTGAATGCCCGGCTGAACAGGCACCGGCGTCGACAGATGCTGTGGGGAGCGGCGGTGGGCCTCGCCTTGGCTGCGATGGCCGGGCTTGTTCTGTGGCGGGGTTTTTGATGACGGCGACCACTCCTTTTTTCGGCGAAGTGTACTTACGCACCACGCGGCCGTACTTGAGCGCCGTGCAGACTGAGCGCGAATGCGCGTACTTGCGTCAGGCGTTGAACGCGCTGCCCGTTGGGGGCCCCGTTCTCGATCTGGGCTGCGGCCACGGCCGCCATTTGGGGCCGCTGGGCAAGCAGACATCGCGTCGGCTGATCGGCATCGATGGCGATCAACTGTCATTGCAAGAGGCGCGGCCGCAGGGCGCTGTCGCGCGGGGAGACTTTTTCGCCTTGCCGTTTCGAGACGAACATTTCGCGGGGGTTTTCGCCTGGTATTCGGCGCTGTTCACCTTCGACGATTCGGCGCAGCTGCCATTGTTTCGAGAGATCGCCCGCGTGCTCAAGCCGAGCGGTCGGCTGCTCTTTCAGCACGTGCCGTTGTTGCATGCGCAACAGAGGGGGCCAGCGCTGCATGTCGACACGTTCGCAGACGGTTGCCGGGTGAGCGATCAGGTGCATTACGACTCGGTTCGCATGCGCGACATCGGCGTGCGCAGCTTGGCTGAACCGAGCGGCCGGGTTTTAAAAGCAACCTACGAAATTCGCTACTACGCTGAAGCAGAGCTAGAAGAACTACTTACCCGGGCCGGCATGAGGGTTCTTTTCGTGCAGGGTGGCAGCGACAAAGGAGCCTTGTCTCAGCAGTCGGTTGAGCTAATCGTAGGTGCTGAACGTGAGTAGCGACTACCCACAGCGCGGCACGGGCCTGACGCTTTTTTCTGAGCTCCCCAAGTCGGTTGACGTTTACGAGGTCGGCCCGCGCGACGGGCTGCAGAATGAGCTGCGTGCGCTGACCACCCAGGCCAAGGCACAGTTGATCAACGCGCTGGTCGTAAGTGGCTTGAAGCGCATTGAAGTGAGCTCGTTTGTCTCTCCCCGGTGGATTCCCCAGCTCGCTGACGCTGAAGGTTTGTTTGCGTTGATTGGCCAGCCTGCCGGAGTGACGTTTTCGGCACTGGTTCCTAACTTGAAGGGCTTGGAGCGCGCCAAGGCGGTGGACTTAAGAGAAGCCGCGGTGTTCATGTCGGTGACCGAGTCGCATTCGAAAAGGAACATCAACAAGACGGTGGCTGAGGCGCTGCGCACGGTGGCTGAAGTGTCTGAAGCGGCGCTCAAGGCCGGCATGCGGGTGCGCTGCTATTTGTCGACGGTGTGGGGCTGCCCGTACGAGGGAAAAGTTCCGGTCGAAAGCGTGGTGGCGCTGTGCAAGCAGCTAAAGGGGTTGGGGCTTTATCAGCTGTCGCTCGGTGACACGATTGGCGTGGGTACTCCGAAGCACGTGGCGCAGGTGCTCGAAGCGTTGCGCGCTGATTTTCGGGCTGAAGAGCTTGCGCTGCACATGCACGACACGCGCGGTACGGCGCTGGCGAATGTGCTGGTGGGGTTGTCGATGGGGGTGACGACTTTTGATTCCAGCATCGGTGGGCTCGGAGGTTGCCCGTATGCACCGGGAGCGGCGGGTAATTTGGCGACGGAAGATCTCGTCTACATGCTCGAAGGCATTGGCGTGGACTGCGGTGTTTCGCTGTCGAAGTTGGTTGAAGCGGGTGAGCAAGCGCAGGCGCTCATTGGGCGGAAGTTGTCCGGTAAATATCTGCAGGCGGCGCTGGGTGAGCGTGAACGGACGTCGCCGCGAAGTTGAATGTCGCCTGATGCATTGCCCGCGTGGAGCTCATGACTTCGCAGGAATAAACGCTAACTGAACAGCCCCCGCAGCCAGTTGAAGAAACCGCCGCTCTTCTTCTCAGCTGAACGCACCGCGCCCGCCGAAGGCACCGCAACCGCTTCGGTCGCCGGCTTACTCTCGGGAGCACCATCTTCTTCGAGCTTCTTCTTCACTTCGGCCGGAGTGTCGCGCGTCGAGAGCACCACCGAAACTTCCTTACCCGTCGACTGCTCACGCGCAGTCACTTTCAGCAGGCACTCGTTCGTCACTTCGAACGACAGCTTGACGATCACCGAGCCTTTGGGCCCCTTCGGCAAATCAGACAGCTTCACTGTGCCCAGGTACTCATTGTCTTGCGCGTAGGGGTTGTCGCCCTGAAAAACGGTGACTTCGAGCTCGTGCTGATCATCACGCGTCGTCGCGTGCACATGATCTTTCTTGGTCGGCAGCGCGCTGTTGCGCTCGATGATTGGGCGAAAACGGCCTCCCGGCACGCCGACACCAATCGCCATCGGCAACACGTCGATCAACAACACACCTTCATTTTTGAGCAGCGAGTTGGCGAGAATTGAAGCGCCCACCGCCACCGCTTCATCAGGGTGCACCGATTTCGCCGCCGGTTTCTTGAAGTACGCCTGAATGCGCTCGTGCACGAGGGGAAAACGGCTCTGGCCGCCCACCAAAATCACTTCATTCACGTCGCTCGGCTTCAGCTTGCGCGCGTCGAGCACCTCTTGGCAGACCTTGATCGTACGGTCGACCAGCGCGCCGGTGAGCTCAATTAGTTTCTCGCGTGTCAACACCACGTCGAGATCGAGCGGCTTGTTGTCGATCATGGTGATGAAAGGCACGTGCAAACGTGTCTCGGTGCGCTCGGAAAGAATGCACTTGGCCCGCTCTGCCGCGTCGGTAATGCGCTGCATCGCCACGCGATCGCCTTGAAATTTGCTGCCGTTTTTCTTTTCGAAGTCTTCCAATAAGTACGCGACGATCGCGTTGTCGAAGTCGAGACCGCCCAAGAAGGTGTCTCCGCCCGTGGCGAGCACCTCATATACGTTGTCATTCAGCTCGAGCACCGACGCGTCGAAAGTACCGCCGCCCAGGTCGTAAACCATCACCCGCTGTGAAAGTTTGCGCCCATAGCCATAGGCGAGGGCCGCCGCAGTGGGCTCGTTGACGATGCGCTCGACATACAAACCCGCCAACCGGCCCGACTCACGCACGGCCTGGCGCTGGTTGTCGTTGTAATACGCGGGCACGGTAATCACCGCGCGCGACACCGGCTCGCCAATTTGCACCTGCGCAATGTCTTTCACCTCACGCAGAATCAGCGCCGCCACTTGCTGCAGCGTGTACACCTTGTCGCCTAAGCGAACGGCGGCGTCTCCGTTTTCAGCCGCGCACACTTCGTAGTGAAAACGATCTTTGATCTGCTGCACCACCGGCGAATCAAACGCGCGGCCCACCAAACGCTTCGCGCCGTACACGGTCAGGCGAGGGTTGGTGAGCATCTGACCTTTGGCGGGGTGACCCACCACCAACTTGCCACGTGCGTTGAGCGCCAAAATCGACGGCACCGTGTTGTAGCCCTCGCGGCTGTTCAATACTTGCGGCCGGCCCGCCTTCACGAATGCCGCGCACGAGTTGGTAGTACCCAAGTCGATGCCGATGATCGGCCCGGTGCGCTTGGGTTCTTCTTTGGGCACCTCGAAAGCCGGCGCCGAAACTTGCTGGCTCGACCCCGCCACCAACACCCGGCCCGAAGGGAGCGGCGCCGGCATCACCGAGGGGGCCACCGCCGCCGCGGCGACTGGCGCGGGGGTGGCCGACGTCGGAACGGCGAGAGGTGCAATCGGTGGTACTGCGTCAGCAGCGCTATCGGCCGGCCCTACGTTCTTGGGTAACGGCGGCTCGTCGATCTGGGCGTGAGGCACCGTCGCCGCTAACGAATCGATGAACTTTTGGCTCGCTTCGTCGAGCTTGACGAACTTGAGCCCCATGCCCGACACGCCCTGACCCTTGGTACCGGTGACCCAGGCAACCACGGTGGTGGCGTGCAGCAGCATCTCGCCGCTTTGGAGCTTGATGTCGAGCTTGATCGTGGTTCCCGGCGGCTTGAGCGCCTTGGAACGAAGGTAAATGCCACCCCGGGAGATGTTCTGACCGTAGCTGTTGATGAACTCCTCTTGCGTATTGAAGGGGAGCTTCACCGCGAGGCCAACGGCCTGTTTGGAGTCCACCAAGGTAAGCCTCTCACTACGGGTTCAAAAAGCTTTCGACTTCGACTATCTACCGTCCATGTTGCCGACCGCGCTCCCGCTTGCCCTGACGTTCGACGACGTTCTGCTTGTTCCTCGTGAAAGCCGAGTTCTCCCACACCAGGTAGACTTGTCTACCCGGCTGACGCGAAATTTACGGTTGCCGATACCGCTGCTTTCGGCCGCGATGGACACCGTGACCGAAGCCCGCACCGCCATCGCCATGGCACAAGCCGGCGGCCTCGGGGTGATCCACAAGAACATGTCGCCCGAGTTGCAGGCCCGCGAAGTGGCCAAGGTGAAAAAGCACGAGTCGGGCATGGTGATCGATCCGGTGACTATCGACCCGGCAGCGCCGTTGTCGCGAGCGGTCGAACTGATGAAGCTGCACGGCATCTCGGGCATTCCAGTGGTCGAAGGCAGCAAGTTGGTCGGCATTATCACCACGCGCGACGTGCGCTTTGAAAAGAATCTTTCACTCCGTGTCGACCAGGTAATGACCAAGCGCCTGGTCACCGCCCGTGAAGGTGTCAGCCAAACCGAAGCCATCGATCTGCTTCACAAAAACCGCATTGAGAAATTGTTGGTGGTGAATGAACAGCTCGAGCTCAAAGGCCTGATAACCATCAAAGACGTCGAGAAGCGCAAAGTGTACCCGCACGCAGCGAAAGACGCCAAAGAACGTTTGCTTTGCGGCGCGGCAGTGGGTGTTTCAGCCGACCGCGAAGCCCGTATCGACGCACTGCTCAAGGCCGGCGTAGACGTGATTGTCGTCGACACCGCGCACGGCCATAGCCGCGGTGTGCTCGAGGCGATCGTTGACATTCGCAAAAATTTTCCCCACATCTGCGAGCTGGTGGCGGGCAACGTGGCCACGGCTGAAGGCACCCAAGCGTTGATCGACGCCGGTGTCGACGCGGTGAAAGTAGGCATTGGGCCCGGTTCTATTTGCACCACCCGCGTGGTAGCCGGGGTCGGCGTGCCGCAGATCACCGCCATTGATCAGTGCGCCAAAGCGGCCGCGGCGAGCGGCGTTCCGATCATCGCTGACGGGGGTATCAAGCACTCGGGCGACGTGGTGAAGGCGTTGGCGGCCGGAGCCAGCACCGTCATGATTGGCTCGCTCTTCGCGGGCACCGAAGAAGCGCCGGGCGAGACGATTTTGTACCAAGGTCGCTCGTACAAGGCTTATCGCGGCATGGGCTCGTTGGGGGCAATGAGGCAGGGCTCGAAAGACCGCTACTTTCAAGGAGACGTGGAAGAAGCCGGCAAACTGGTGCCCGAGGGCATCGAAGGCCGCGTGCCACACAAGGGCACTTTGGCGATGAACGTTTTTCAAATGATGGGCGGCTTGCGCAGTGGCATGGGCTATTGCGGCGCCGCGACGATCAGCGACCTACAGACCAAGACTTCATTCGTGCAAATCACCTCGGCCGGCTTGAAAGAAAGCCACGTGCACGACGTGATCATCACCGAAGAGGCGCCCAACTACCGCGTCGAGTGATGCAGTGAAACGCGGCTACTTGCCGCGCTTCTTGTCAGGCTTGGCGTCGACTTTCTTTTCGGCGGCGGCCACGCGGCTCAGCAACTGCTCGCGATCATCGGGAGCGAGCTTTTCGATCGCGTTGCGCAAAATACCGAAATCGAGCCGCGCCACCACGGTCGGAGAACCGCCGCGAATCTCTTGCACCGTGGGCAGCTCTACCAACTCGCGCACGTAGGTTTCGAAAGCAACGCGCACGTCAGCGGCCATTTGCGTGCACTTCTCGCGGGCGGCGACCAGCCCTTGGGTCGACTCTTGGTAGGCCAGGTCAGGGTAACGGTTCATCACTTCTTCGAACTTGTCGCTCCGTGCCTGCAGAGACAGGTAGAGGTCGACATAGCCTTGCAGACGATCTCCGTCGGGGCGGTTGTCGCTTTGCGCTTTGGTCAACGCGTCTTGCGCGTCGTCGCAACGCACCTTGGCCAGCTCGGTCGCGCCCGCTTCAGTCTTGGGGCTGTGACGGGCAGTGGCTCGCTCGAGCCGCTCATCAGAGCTGATTTCTTTGACGCAAGCGCCCAATACAACCGCAGCGCACATTCCGGCCAGAAGTCGGTTATTCATTGGCGTGTCAGTCTGGTAGCGCTATTGGTGACAAGTCAACGCCATCGCTTCACGAATAAGAGAAGGGTGCCTTTTTGGATCTGACGAAAGAAAAGATACTGATTCTCGATTTTGGCAGCCAGTACACGCAGCTGATCGCCCGGCGCGTTCGCGAGCTTGGGGTGTACTGCGAAATTCACCGCCCCGACTTGCCTGAAGACAAAATCAGAGCGTTTGGTCCCCAGGGCATCATTCTGTCGGGAGGCCCTTCATCGGTTGAGGCCGAGGGTTCTCCTCGGTGTGACCCTTCAGTATTCACGCTCGGCGTTCCTGTTTTGGGCATTTGCTACGGCTTGCAGTTGCTGTCGAAGATGCTCGGCGGCCGCGTCGACAAGAGCGCCCACCGCGAGTTCGGGCCAGCGCAGGTCGAAGTGTTGAAGTCGCGCGGCCCGTTTGCTTCGTTCCGCAAGGGGGAGCAGCTCAAGGTGTGGATGAGCCACGGCGACCGGGTCGAGGAGCTGCCCGACGGGTTTCACGCCATTGGGCACACGCCGTCAGCGCCATTCGCCGCCGCGGCGCATGAGCACAAGCCGATTTATGGGCTCCAGTTTCACCCCGAGGTGGTGCACACGCCCGCCGGCCGCGAGATGTTGCAGTCGTTTCTCTTCACTGACTGCAAAGTGTCAGGCACGTGGACGATGAAGGGCTTCGCGCGCGAAGCCGAAGAGACGATTCGTCACCAAGTCGAAGATGGCAGGGTGATCTGCGGGTTGTCAGGAGGCGTCGACAGCTCGGTGGCGGCGTTGTTGATTCACCGCGCAATTGGCGAACGTTTGCAGTGCATTTTTGTCGACAATGGGCTGTTGCGCGAAGGCGAGCGGGCGCAGGTCGAGGCGTTATTCGTCGATCGTTTTCACGTGCCGCTAAAGACAGTCGATGCGCGGGAGCGGTTTTTGGAAGCTTTGCGGGGCGTGAACGATCCCGAGCAGAAACGAAAGATCATCGGCCGTGAATTCGTAGCCGTTTTCGAAGACGCGGCGAAGCACGTCGACGGCGCGAAGTTCTTGGCGCAGGGCACGCTGTACCCCGACGTGATCGAATCGATTTCAACCAAAGGCCCGTCGGCGACAATCAAGAGCCATCACAACGTGGGGGGGTTGCCTGAAAAAATGCATTTGAAGTTGGTAGAGCCGCTGCGCGAGCTCTTCAAAGACGAAGTGCGTGTGCTGGGCAAGGAGCTCGGTCTGCCTGACGCCATGGTGCAGCGTCAGCCGTTCCCAGGGCCGGGTTTGGCGATTCGTTGCTTGGGAGAAGTGACCGAGCCTCGCCTGGCCGTGCTGCGCAAAGCCGATGTGATCGTTCAAGACGAGATTGCGCGGGCGGGCTTGTACACACAGCTATGGCAGGCCTTCGCCGTGCTGCTGCCGGTCTACAGCGTGGGCGTGATGGGCGACGAGCGAACGTATGAGCAGACATGTGTCATTCGCGCGGTCACCAGCGTCGACGGCATGACAGCCGACTGGGCGCGTTTGCCGTATGAGCTGCTCGAGAAAATGTCGAGCCGTATCATCAACGAAGTGCGCGGCATCAACCGGGTGGTTTACGACGTTTCGTCGAAGCCGCCGGCCACCATCGAGTGGGAATGAGCGGCGAGGTTACGGGTGCTTCCAGCGTTTAGGGGGGGCGCCTGTCATTTCATCACGCGCGAAGGCGACGAGCTGAATACCGACAGTGACGCCAAGCTGTTTTAACCTGGGCCCCAGCTTTTTGTCGGCGAGCACGACTTCGTTGGCGAAGCGCTCTGGGTCGATGAAAGAAGACCCGTTGCCCTGGTTCTCTTGGTACTTCTTGATCGTATTCATCAACCCGCGAAAAGCCGGAACAGAGGCCAAAAGCTTATTGAGACCTCGCACTTGCTCCTGGGGGCTGGTGAAAACCTTGCCGCCAACTTTGGCGCGAGAGGGGGCTTTGGGCGGAACACGCTGACTGGAGGTGGCCATGCTTCAAACTCCTCGACGGCTTGCTTGTTGAAGGTCGACGACGAACAACTTAAGGGAACAGCTGCCCAATGACGAGCCCACGCGCCCTCAGTTGCAGAAATAGGCAAACTTTCACGCCGCAGGCAACAGGGGGCGCCCCTCAATTCGCTCACCAAGCTAGTTTACATAACGTGCATTATGGGACCCTGTTACTGTGGGGGCTGCTCCTGGGGCTGGCGGCCTGTGATCCATCTTCACGTTCTGTATCGACTGTGGTTTCGACGCCGCTCGATTCTGGTTCCTCGGTTGTCTCTGACGGCGGCATTGTCGATGGCGGCTTACTCGTGCCGGCAGTGCTCGGCCCACAATGGCTCGCCTTCCATGGCGAGGTGTTTCTTCTCGACGGCGGCACGCAGCCCTTTTCGGTCAATGCTGAAGACGCACAGCTCGAAACGGGTAAAACCGACAAGCTGGTGCTCCACTTTTCTTCACGGCTTGTCGACTACCGGGTGCGGCTCTTCGATGGCTCAGACAGCATCGTGGTGAGTGACGATCACGAAGTTGTTTTGAACGGCGGCGGCCTTGACTACCAAATCGGCTTACAAACCCCTCTCAAACCCGGCCGCTCGTACCTGCTCGCTATTGACGCTCAAATGCACGCTGCCGTGTCTGATGCACAAGGCAAGCTCTTCAAAGATTGCCGGCTGCCGATTCACGTTTCTGGCGAACCCGAGCCCGAACCGGCCGTCAAAACGAAAAAGCGCCGGCGTTCTCGTTAACCGTCGAGGCTCAACAGCAACCGCGACACGTCGTACAAGACCTCTCCACGCTCAAAAATCGGCTGGTGTTGGCCTGGGTCTTCCCAAACCAACTGCTCTGACAGTCTCACCATCGAATGCTCGAGCAGCGTGCGCAAATTGATGCAGTCGTAAAGGTTGTATTCCACCAGCACGCGCAGTGCATCGAGGCGCTTGTTGAAGGTGAACTCGCGCCACAGCCGAATCGCTTCAAAGCCGTTGATACCTTCTAAGTGGCCAGGTCGTGTCAGCCCAAGCTGCTTTTCGAGCGTCTTCAGCCCACCTTTGAGCTTCAATTTACGGCACAAGAACCGCAAATCGACATGCGCCGGAGCCACCCGCAAATGGGGGAAATGCCGCTTCAGCACCGGCACATCGAAGACTGCGCCGTTGAAGGTCACCCACAATGCGCTGTTTTGCAGCCTGGGCACTGCTTCAGCCAAATTGCGCCCACGAATGAACGTAGCGGGACCTTGCGCATCGAATACGCCGATCACCGTAATTTGCTGCTCTCCGTCGGCCTCGATGTCGATGAAGGCCGCGCTTTCGGGAAAATGTGGGTACAGTCGCCACTGCTCGCGGGCTGGCAACAATGCGGCCAAGGCTTCTAAATTACCCTCGGCGAGTGCCTTTTGTGCCCAAGCGATTGCTTCGGCCAGCGCCAGGTCTAGCTTGGCTGACGTCACCGTGCCTTGCTGGGCTTGGCGCAGAAATTCGCCCCAGTGATCGATACCGCGTGCCCACAAATCGCGTTCACGCCACGGGCCGATACCCCGATGCAGCTGAAACGTTCGCTGAAGTGGACCCAACGCAGGCTTCACGCCCGCAGCTATTGCCACGCCAGGCGGCCGGCCGACAAGGCCTCGAGCAGCGGCACGTCAGCTTCGCAAAATGGCAACGTCATCATCTCGGCAGGGGTGCAGAAACGCAGCGCCTGTGCTCCCAACGGCTGGGGTTCTCCCGCGACGATCGTGCCGGCATAGAGCACCAACTCGACAGTGAGATCGGTGTATTCGTGCACCGTGCTCCACAATTGAGCACCGACTGCCAATTCGACAGCCAACTCTTCATGGCACTCGCGTTTCAGTGCCGCGGCGTCACTTTCGCCGGCCTCGACTTTGCCGCCGGGAAACTCCCACAAACTGCCGCGGCTTTTGTTCGCTGGGCGTTGCTGCACCAAGAACGACGACGCATCGCCCGTTTTGGCGATCAACGCCGCCACCACTTTGACGCGTTTCACTCGCCGAAACCCGTGAGGCGCATGGCGAACACGGTGCCCAAATTCGAAAGCACGTACAGCCGGTTACCCATGCGCGCGGGTGTTGCACTCACGCCTTTGCCTGGGTTCCACGAAGTCATCACTTGACCCGAACGTGGGTCGATGAACACCAACGCCTTCGAGGTCGGCACCAGCAAATAACCCGGCACCATTAACGGCCGTTGGCCCGCCATCGGCTGCTTGCCGTCGGCACTTAAGTCAATTGACCACAACACGTGACCCGCCTGCTGCGACAACGCAAACACCTTGCCGTCGCCGGTGCCGAGCAACGTTTGATCACGCCCTTGCAGCGTGGTGATGCCGGGTTGTGCCGAGAACCATTCTACCGCGCCGGTGGCTGCTGACAGCGCATAGACACCCGACTTATAGCTCGCGACATAAATGCGGTTGCCTGAAGCGTCGAGCACCGGCGAAGCGTCAGCGTCGAGAAACTGCATGCCGCCCGACGGCGCCAAGTTGCGCTCCCATGAAGGCACGCCATCGCCGAGCGCTACCGAGACGACATAACCGTCAGAAAAACCGACGAAAACATGGCCCTCGTGCACCAGTGGGGTTGAAGCACCGTGAATCGTGAACCCTGACGGAGCATCGCGCCGGTGTTGCCAAACCCACTTGCCGGTCTGCGCGTCGACAGCGAGCAACGTGTCGCTGCCCGAAACGAGTAACAATTTGCCGTCAGCGAGAACCGGCGAAGTCACCAATTCTTCTTGCGCTTTGTATGACCACAGCAACGCGCCGTTGGCCGAGCGAAGGGCATACAGCGTGCCGTCACCACCGGGTAAATACACGATGCCATCGGCAATCGTCGCCCCGGCGAAGCAGCGGCCATAAGTCTTGAATTCCCACTCTTGCTTGCCGGTGATCGGCGACAGAGCACGCACCATGCCGTCACGGGTGCAGACGATCACCCTCTCGGTGTCGGGGTCAACCACCGGAGCCGCGGGTTCACTGGGCAAAAATTCGAGCAGGCCCGGTTTGACCAACGGAGTCCACCACTCAACGTCGAACAGGTGCACGGGAGCTGACCGTTGCTCCCCTGGTACCGTGGGGTCGCCGCTCAAGGGAATTGTCTTGCACGCGCCGCCCAACAACAGCGACGCCCACAGCCCAACCGCTACGCGAGGGCTTCTCATCGCCCTTACCCGCCGTCAGCCGCGCCGCCAGGGGCCTTTGCTCCGCCCGCCGCCGGCACCTTAATGCCCTGGGCGCTCAACAGCGCCACGCGCTCAGTGGCCAACCGGCCCGCCGCCGTACCAGGCGCCGAAGCAATCACTTCTGACAGCTCTTTGGCACCTTCTTCAGGCTTGCCTTGCAACACCAAGAGCCGGCCCTTGTGGTACTGCCCCATGCCCTTCATGAAGTCGCCGTTGGCCGAGCGCCCCAGTTCTTCGAACGCGCCGAGTGCATCGCCCCATTGCTGTTTAGCCTCATAGGCGTAACCCTTGGCCTCCAGTGCCACGAAGCGGAGCGGATCGTTGGGGGCCGCCGCTTTGAGAAACTCTTCGAGCAACGGCAGCGTTTCTGCCGTGCGGCCCAACCGCGCCAGTGCCTGCGCCAGCGGGAGCGCCGCGTTGGCCGCCGCTTTCTTGCTGGGGTACTTGGTGCGGAACGCGGTCAACGAAGCCACCAACGCCTCATCGCGCTCGGTCTCACTCTTGAACGGCGGCTCAGCGCCAGGTTCGGTCGGAGGCGGTGTCACGCCCACTTGTACCGGGCGGCCAAGAGGCTTCAACGCCTCGGCCAACTCGGTGCTGGCATCTTTTTCACTGCGATCTCCGAAGTGGCTAACCAGCGCCACCACGCCAGCCACAGCCACCGCAGCGAACACCACGGCGGCAATCTTTTGCTGGTGGGCCTGAATCCACGGCATCGCTTCAACGCCCATTTGTTGGAGCGCATCGGGAGCCCGTAATTCCTTCTGTTTCGCTTTGTAAGACGTCATCGGGGCGCGCACTCTTCCTGCGTTCTGGGCCGCAAGTCAAACGCTTTGGGCGCCCGCTGTTACCGCCGTTTGCTAGCGCTGGCGCGCCGGGCCTTCATGCGCAGGTTAATCGCCTTGCGCTTGTCAGCACCTGGCCGTGGGCGAAACAACAGCCGCACCGGCACCCGCAAGTCGAACGTCTCACGCAGCTGGTTCAAAATGTACCGTTGGTAGCGATCGGGAATGTCGGTCGGGTGGTTACAAATGAAGTTGAACGTCGGGGGCGCCACCGCCACCTGTGCACAGTAATAAATGCGCAGCGCGCGGCTGTTGTGGAACGGCGCGGGGTGCTCAGTGGTGATGTGCTTGAGCAACCGGTTCAACTGAGGTGTAGGCGCCTTGAACGTCGCTTGGCGGTGCAGGATCGCCGCCATTTCGAGCACCTTGGGTACCCGGTAACCCTCTTTGGCCGAAGTGTAGATGACGGGCGCGTAGCTCACCCATTTGAGCGTGTACTTGAGCTCTTCACGGGCCGCTTCTTCTTTCTTTTTGCCCCGCATCAGGTCCCACTTGTTGACCACGATCAGCAGCGGGCGGCCCTTTTCTTCGGTCACTTGCGCAATGCGCGCGTCTTGATCGACCGCGGGCTCAGTGGCGTCGAGCACCAACACCGCGACATCGCTGTCTTCGATGCTCTTGATCGCCCCGGCGACCGAGTATTGTTCGATCTTCTTGTCGATCGCCGACTTGCGGCGCATGCCCGCGGTGTCGGTGAGCACGAAATCACCGTGCTCTGATTCTAACTCGATGTCGATCGGGTCTCGGGTGGTGCCGGCAATCTCGCTGGTGATCAACCGCTGCTTGCCGAGCAACGCGTTGATCAGTGTCGACTTGCCGACATTGGGCCGACCGACGATCGCAATGCGAATTTGCGAAGGTTCCGAAGGCGGCGCTTCTTTCTCGGAGGGCTCGGCTTCCTGTACCTCAATCGGCACAGGCGCTTTTTTCACCAAAGCCAACTTCGCCAACACCGCATCTTCAAGATCGACGGTGCCATACGCATGCTCGGCTGAAACAGCGATGACTTCGTCAAACCCGAGCCTGTGAAAGTCAGCCGCAGCGCCGACGGCTTCGTTGGGGCGGTCGACCTTGTTGACCACCAAAATGACCGGCTGGGTGGCGGCGCGCAGAGCCCGCGCGACCTGCTCGTCGGCCACCGTGCGCCCGGCCCGGCCGTCGACCACGAAGAGCACCACCTGGCTTTCTTCAATCGCCATTTCGGCCTGCTGGCGCACTTGTTCGGCCAACGCCGCCATGCCGTCACCGTCGGGCACGAAGCCTCCGGTGTCGACGTACGTCACGCTGCGAGTGCCCAAGTCAGCGTCGGCATAATGGCGATCGCGCGTCACCCCGGGCATGTCTTCGACAATCGCTCGGTGACGGCCGATCAGCCGGTTGAACAAGGTCGACTTGCCGACATTGGGGCGGCCCACAATGGCTACCACCGGCAAGCCTTTGACGCGGCGCTTAGCCTTCTTGGCCATAACCCATTTTTCTGAGCGCTTCGTGACGCTCGCTCCACCGCGGCTCGACTTTCACCTGCAGCGCCAAATAAACGTTCGCCCGCAGCAGCCGTTCAATCGCCTTGCGCGCGTCGGTGCCAATCGTCTTCAGCATTTGACCGCGGCGACCCACCACAATCGCTTTTTGGCTCTCACGTTCTACAAAGATATGCGCGCCGATACGCACCAGCCCCTGCAGACCGCTTTTCTTGTTGGTCTTGCCCTTTTGCGGCTCGCGTTCTGACTCGTCGAAAACGTCGACCACCACCGCCGTGGAGTACGGCAATTCTTGCCGGCAATGCCGCAAAATCTGCTCCCGCACCAACTCTTCAACCAAGGTGCGTTCTGCTTGATCGGTGAGCATGTCGGCGTCGTACATTGGCGGCGCTTCGGGCATGTGGCGCACCACGGCTTGCCACAGCTCATCAATGCCCAGGCTCTCGCGTGCCGACACCGGCAACACCTCAGCGAAGGGAAATTCAGTGCGGTAACGATCGATCAACGGCAGCAGCAGTACCCGCTTGACGGTGTCGATCTTGTTGATCAACAACAGCGTTGGCTTGCCGCTCGCTTTGAGGCGGCTCAAAATGAACCGGTTGCCTTCGCCGATGGTCACCTCGCGACCTTCTTTTTGGCCCTCGGCTTCGATCACGAAGAGCACCAAGTCGCATTCGTCGGCCGCCGAGAGCGCCTGCTCTACCATCATCTTGTTGAGCGCGCCCTTGGCCTGGTGCACGCCGGGTGTGTCGACAAAGGCCACCTGCCCCTCGTAGCGGGTTACCACGCCTAAAATGCGGCGACGCGTGGTCTGCGGCTTGGGCGAAACAATGGCCAGCTTTTCGCCGGTAAGACGATTGAGAAGTGTGCTCTTGCCGACGTTGGGACGCCCCAAGAGCGCAGCGAAACCACTCTTGTGTCCGGCGGCACCCATTTCGACTCGTCTACCCTGTATGCGATGAAAAGCGCCTAAACCCGTTTCTTTGGGTCTAAGCGCCTGAGACTTCTTGCTTGGTTGTTAGGTCGCGTTGATCGTCAATTTCTTCAGCTTTACCTCGGTCTTGGGACGATCGTTCGAGTCTTTCGGCACCACGTTGGCGACGCGCTCAATGACGTCTTGGCCGCTCGTTACCTCACCGAAAATGGTGTGGCGGCCGTTGAGCCAAGGCGTGGCGGCGACGGTAATGAAGAATTGCGACCCGTTGGTGCCAGGGCCCGCATTGGCCATCGCCAACAGACCGGGCTTGTCGAAACGGCGGCCGCTTTGAAACTCGTCTTCGAACTCGTAGCCCGGGCCACCGGTGCCACGGCCCAACGGGTCGCCGCCTTGCACCATGAAGTTCTGAATGCAGCGGTGAAAAACAGTGCCATTGTAGAGCGGAGTGCCCTTTTGCTTCTCGCCGGTCGCGGGGTGGGTCCATTCTTTTTCGCCGGTGGCCAGGCCAACGAAATTCTCAACCGTCTTCGGCGCGTCTTTGGGAAACAACCGCACCACGATGGTGCCTTCGGTGGTCTCGAACGTCGCAGTCATGTCTTTGCCAGACTTCGCGTCTTCCATCATTCCCATGGCGTGTCCCTCTCGTTTGTTTCGCAGTGTGAAGGTGAAACTTTTACGGCGCGGTTTCCATCAAGTCGATCTGTGTAATCGTCACGTCTTGGGTCGGTTTGTCGCCCGGGCCTTTGGGCGTCTTGGCGATCTTTTCAACGGTCTCGTACCCGCGAACCACCTCACCAAAAATTGTGTGACGGTTGTTCAGGTACGACGGCAGCGAAACGGTGATGAAAAATTGCGAACCATTGGTACCAGGCCCGGCGTTGGCCATCGCCAACAGGCCCACCTTGTCGAAGGTCTTGCCGCTCTGAAACTCGTCTCCAAAACGGTAACCCGGAGAACCGCGGCCGGTACCCGTGGGGTCTCCGCCCTGAATCATGAAGCCGTCGATCACCCGATGAAAAATGGTGCCGGCATAGAGCGGCGTGCCCTTTTTGACGGTATTCGTCTTGGGGTCGACCCAGTCTTTTTCGCCGCTCGCCAGGCCCACGAAGTTCGAGACCGTCTTCGGCGCTTCTTTGGCGTACAGCTTCAACGTGATGTCACCCAAGCTGGTCTTCATCACCGCGTAAATGTCTTGGCCCTCAGCGGCCCGTTTCATCCACCGGCCGCCGGGTTGGTCAGCCGACACGGTGGCCGGTTCACCGCCGGCAGCCTTGGCAGAAGCAGCAGGTGGGCTCGCCGGTTTGGCAGGGGCCGGGGTGTCTTTGGTGCAACCCACTGACGCGGCGAGCAGCACAGCAACTAAGGTCGAAGACGTGCGAAAGGTCACGGTATTTTCCTCGTCGAGAAGCGTTAAACGCGCGGCACCTTACGGTTTTTAACCGGGTGCTCCAAGCGGTTTTGCCGCCAGAATGATCAACGTTTCTTTCGCGGCGGCCTGTTCAGCTTCTTTCTTCGAGCGACCGCAGGAGCGCGCGTAAATGTCGGCGCCAATGCTGACTTCGATCTCGAAAATTTTCTCGTGATCGGGCCCCTTCTCAGAAATCACTTTGTACCGGGGCGACAGGCGCAGTCGGTTCTGCACCTCTTCTTGAAGCAGTGTCTTGTAGTCTTGCCCGATGCGGCCTTGCGCCACGCCTTCGAACGATTCGGCGAACAGCCGGTCGACCAGCGGCATGACTTTGTCCATGCCTGACGTCATGTAGACCGCGCCCAATACGGCCTCGAGCCCGTCGGCAAGCACCGAGCTCTTCTCGCGCCCCCCCGTCAGATCTTCGCCGCGGCCCAGCAGCAACAATTCGCCGAGCCCCATTTGACGGGCAATGCGGGCCAAGCCTTCTTCATTGACGATCGACGCTCGCAACTTTGACAGCTCGCCTTCACTGGCCAGGGGAAAGCGCTCCATCAGCCGGTGGCTAACGGCAAGATCGACGACCGCGTCTCCCAGAAACTCCAGCCGCTCGTTGTCGGCGCATGGCTCATCGCGGTGCTCATTGCAGTAACTTTTGTGGGTCAACGCAGACAGGGCGATTGAATGATCAGTCAACGTCAGCTGCAGCTTGGCTTCGAGGGCCGAGATGCGCTCTTTGGGCGAGAGCTTGCTCACTTAAACAACCTTCACCTGGCCAATGGGAATTTTTAGCGCTCGCGCGAGCAGCTCGCTCGGGCCGGGAAAATCAGCCAGCTCGAACCGCTCGGCCCACAGCTTGCCCTCTGCGCCGGCGAGCAACCCCCGAAAGGTGGTGCCACCCAAGCGCGCCGCCGCGAAGCGGTACTTGCGCTCACCCACTTTGAGCTCCACCAGAATCTCTAACGAGCTCTTGGGAGGAATCGCCGCTTCGTCGCCGAACGCCTTGACGATGTCTCGCAGAGGAATGCCGCGCACCGCCACCACCGGAGGCGGCGTGCCGATAGCCACCGACACCACGTCGGCGAACATGGCCACCAAGTACGCCTCGAGCGCACGCCGCTCACGAAACTCAGAGAGCTCGAACGCCCGCGCACTCGAGGTGGTGAGCTCCATTTTGCCGCGCATCGCCTGGCTGACGCGAAAATTGCCCATGCGATCAGTGGCCAGCAAAAACGTGAAGTCGTCAGAGTGGAGCTTGGCTGAGAGCTGCAGCGATTTCTCATCAACCACTGGGTGTAGCCCAAGCATCGTCAATTCAGACGAGCGCCGATCGACGTTGAACACGTGGTCCGACAGGTTTTTCAACACCAAGTCGGTGAGCGCGTCGCCGTCTTCGATATGGCCCAGGTGAATGAGCGGAGCCCCCACCAGCTCAGGCGGTTCAACGATCATCAGGCGATCGCCCATCACCATGAAGCGCACCGCGGTGATGTCGCTTTTGGTCAGCGGGTTGCGTGCTTCACCGGGCCTCAACGAAAGCACCGCCTCGGTGCCTTCCATTTCTAAGCCCAGCTTCTTCAGCACTTCTTCGGTCATACGCCCTTCAGCTTTTCACGGGCGATAATCGTCCGTTGCACCTCGCTGGTGCCTTCACCGATTTCGCACAGCTTGGCATCTCGCAGGTAACGTTCAACCGGAAACTCGCGGGTGTACCCGTAGCCACCGTGAATCTGCACTGCTTTATTGCAAGCACGCGTGGCCACTTCTGACGACACCAGCTTGGCCATCGACGCTTCGACCGAAAACCGCTGCCCAGCGTCAGCCAACGTCGCCGCGCGCCACACCAACAGCTGCGCCGCGTCGAGCTCGGTCTTCATGTCCGACATCATCCACCGCAGGGCTTGAAATTCGGCGATCGGGTGACCAAATGCGGTGCGATCTTTCGCGTAGCGCACCGCTTCTTCGAGCGCGCCGCGGCCCAAACCGACGGCCAGCGCGCCAATGGTAATGCGACCCCCATCGAGAATTTTCAGTGTGTCGATGAACCCCTGTCCTGCTTCGCCGACACGGTGCGAGTCGGGCACTTCGACATTTTCGAAATGCAGCTCTGCCGTGTCTGACGAGCGCATGCCCATTTTTCCGTGAATGGCGCGCTGGGTGAAGCCAGGCCAGCCCTTCTCGAGCACGAAGGCGGTAATGCCCTTTTGTTTCGCCGCCGCGTCGGTCACGGCCAACACCACGAACACGTCACCCACCGTGCCTTGGGTGATGAACATTTTGCTGCCGTTCAACACCCACTTGTCGCCTCTTTTCACCGCGGTGGTCTTCATGCCCGCCGCGTCAGAGCCACTGCCGGGCTCAGTCAGCCCCCACGCGCCGAGCCACTCACCGGTGGCGAGCTTGGGCAGGTATTTTTTCTTCTGCGCATCATTGCCAAAAATACGCAGGTGGCTGGTGCCCAAGCCGTTGTGCGAGGCGACAGTCAGCGCCAATGAGCCGTCGTAACGGGCGATTTCTTCGGTCGCCACCGCCAGGGCCAACGCGCCCATGCCGGCACCGCCATATTCTTCAGGTACGCGCACGCCGAGCACGCCCATGCGGCCGAGCTCACGCACCGTTTCCAGGGGAAAAGCTTCGGTGCGGTCCCATTCGCGGGCCTTGGGCTTGACGTGCTTTTCACAAAATTCGCGCAAGCTGCGCTTCAACGCCTGACAGTCTTCGGGGAGCTCAAGGTTCATGACGCGGGCCTGTTTTATACCGCCGTTGAGTTCGAAACAGTCATACCGGTAGCACGCCACGCTTACGCACGGCGTGCGGAGTTTGAGCACTGACGTAAGCAGCGAACCGACGTTCCAATTCGCTACGCATTTTGTCGCCCGGCACCAACTCGTCGATGATCAGCTCAGAAGCCAATTTGTAAATGTCGACGTCGGCCTTGTATTCATCGCGCAGCGCTTGCACATAGGCCGGCCGTTCGGCTTCTGGCTTTTCTTGAATTTTGTTGAAGTACACCGCATTGACAGCGGCTTCAGGCCCCATCACTGCGATCATCGCCTGCGGTAGCGCCAAGGTGCAGTCAGGCGCGAAGCCTGGGCCACCCATTGCGTACAAGCCGGCACCGTAGGCCTTGCGCACCACCACCGAAATTTTCGGCACGCTCGCTTCAGCCACTGCCGAAATCATTTTCGCGCCCGCCCGAATAATGCCTGCCCGCTCGACCTTGGTGCCGATCATGAAGCCCGGCACGTCAGCCAAATAAAGCAGCGGAACATTGAAGGCGTCGCACAACCAAATAAAGCGCGCCGCTTTGTCGGCGGAGTCGACGAAGAGCACTCCGCCCTTGTACTTCGGCTGATTGGCGATAATGCCCACCGGGCGGCCACCGATGCGCGCGAAGCCGGTGAGCAACTCTTGCGCAAAAAGCTTTTTGATCTCGAACCAACTGTCAGCGTCGATCAGCTCGCGAATGAAGAGCATCATGTCGAACGGCTTGTTTTGATCAGCGGGAATGATCTCTTCGATTTTTTTACCCGACGTCGTCGGCGCGGTGGCCGTGGTGGCAGGCGGTAGCTGACTGAAGTGGCTGGGCAAATAGCTCAAGTAGCGCTTGGCGGCTTCGATGGCTTCAGGCTCTGACTTGCAGAGCACGTCGCCGCAACCCGAAACCGAGCAGTGCATTTGCGCTCCGCCCATTTCTTCGAGCGTCACTTTTTCGCCGATCACCATTTCGGCCATGCGCGGCGAGCCTAAGTACATCGAGGCGTTGCCTTGCACCATGATCACCAAATCGCAGAACGCGGGAATGTACGCGCCACCCGCAGCCGACGGGCCGAAGAGCACGCACACTTGTGGCACGGTGCCCGACAGACGCACTTCGTTGTGAAAAATGCGGCCCGCCCCACGGCGCCCGGGAAACATGTCGACTTGATCGGTAATGCGCGCTCCAGCGGAGTCGACCAAGTAGAGCAACGGGCACTTCAGCCGTTCGGCGTTTTCTTGAATACGCAGAATTTTTTCGACGGTCAGGCGGCCCCAGCTGCCGGCTTTGACCGTGGAATCGTTGGCCATGATCGCCACGGTGCGCCCGGCGACCTTGCCCAAGCCGGTGATCACACCATCTGACGGCAGCTCGGCATCGAGGTTGTTGGCGAGCTTGCCCTCTTCGATGAAAGAGCCTTCATCGAGCAGCAGACGAATGCGCTCTCGGGCAAAGAGCTTGCCCGTTTCGGCGTTTTTGGCGTGGTACTTGGGTGCCCCGCCCTTTTCGACAGCGGCGATCTTTTCGGTCAGCGATGCATCAAAACCCATGGTGGTGACGCTTAGCAGAAGCCATTGCGGTCGGCAGCGACCAAACACCCATGCATGACTTCGTGACTGAACGCCGCGCCCTATTTCCCCACGAACTTGGGAGGCCGCTTTTCAGCGAAGGCCTTCAAGCCCTCGAGCCGATCTTCGGTTTTCAGCGTCAAGGCGTACTTCTGCTGCTCCAATGCCAGTGCATCGTCGAGGCTCAAGTCGTCACCCTCGTCGATGGCTGCCTTGGCCGCCGACACGGCGATGGGCGCATTGGCGACGATCTGCGTTGCCAGCTCCATCGCTCCTTCAGGCCCGCCCACCTTCTCAACCAAGCCCAAGCTCATGGCCTCAGCCGCGGTCACACGCCGGCCGGTGAAAATAAGCTCCTTGGCGCGGCCGCGGCCGACCAGACGGGTGAGCCGCTGCGTGCCTCCGCCACCGGGAATGATGCCCAGCTTTACTTCGGTGAGGCCCATTTCGGCGGTGCTGGCCGCGATGCGAATGTCACACGTGAGCGCGAGCTCGGTGCCCCCCCCCAGGGCCACTCCGTTCAAGTAAGCGATGAACACGCACGGCGACTTTTCGATCGATCGAAAAATGCCGCGCAGCTCATTCAAAAACCGCGCGACGTCGTCTTCGCTCATGCCTGAGCGCTCTTTCAAGTCGGCCCCGGCGCAGAACGCTTTATCGCCCGCGCCCGTGAGAATGACGGCGCGCACCACACCAGGCATTGCCGTCACCCGCTGAATATTCGCGGCGAGCTCACCGATCATCGCCTTCGACAGTGCGTTGCGGCGAGCCTCTCCGTTGATGACCCACCGCTCAACCGGACCATGCTGCTCGATGATGAACTCGCCCACGTTTCACTCCCCAATTCTGGCAATATGCCGCTGATGCGATTGGCTCGGTGGTCATGGATACACCGGCGCGCGGCGTACGTCGCGCCCTTCGTTGGCTTGGTGTGTGCCCTTCCCTCTTTGGCGCGCGTCGGCAGCGGCGAGCACTATGTCGGTGAGTCCGAGCCCGACAGTGATTCACACGGCTCGGGAGACAACGCGCTCGCCGAGCTGTTGCTTTGGCTGGTGATTCGGCACCCCAAGGTGGGCATTCCCCTTGCCGTGGTGGTGTTGGTGGGCGTGTGGTGGGTGAAGCGCAACGGACCCAGCGCCGCCAGCCAGCGCGAAGTGGCGGCGACGCAGCGCACGATGGTGAGCGGCAGCCAAGTCGAGCAATGGGTCGTGCAGATTAAATCGCGCGATGCGGCATTCGAGCTGCTGCCATTTCTCGATCGCGCCCGCGACATTTTCATGCGCGCGCAAGATGCGTGGTTCAAAAGAGACTTATCGCCGCTGCGGCCTTTCATTTCTGATGCGAACTTTCAGCGCCTGGGCGTTCAGCAATTTCTCATGGCGCAGCAGGGCGTGCGCGACGCGATTGCCGACGTCGAAGTGCTCGACTTGCGGCTGGTGGGTTATGTGCCGTCACCCCATTTCGACACCGCGCACGTGCTGATTCGTGCCCGCATGCGCGATGCTGACGCCCCAGCGAATGCGAGCGACGCGCAGGCCTTGGCTTTTGCGCGGCAGAAGCAACCCGAGACGTTTCTTGAGGTTTGGTCATTCGTGCGCAAACCGGGAGTGCAGACGAAGGCAGGGCAAGACGCTTTGTCGGGCAAGTGCCCGCAGTGTGGGGCGCCGTACCTGGGCGGAGCGTCGAACAAGTGCGATCACTGCGGCGCGATCGTGAACTCCGGTCTCTACGACTGGACCTTGGCCGAAGTAACGCAGGGGCAAGAGCATCGCGGGCCGCACCCGCACGTGGCGGGGTTAGACGCGGCGATGGCGGCAGATCTCGGTTTGTGCATGGAGGTGTTGGAGGACCGCGCGGCGCTCTGCTTTTGGCGGTGGGTTGAAGCACAGGCAAGCATGAGCCCGAAAGCGCTGGCGAAGGTGGCGACGCCGCAGCTGCTCGCGGCGACGATCGGCGAAGGCCGTACGCGCCGCTACTTTTTGGAATGTGCGGTGGGCTCGATCGATGCGGTTCGTATCGCGAACACGGGTGACTGGCAGCAGGTTGATTTGAATATTCGTTGGAGCGCACGTTTCGCAGAGAATTTAAATGCAGCGGCATCATCGGCCCCGTCGCCGCAGCATTGGCGCTTCACGCTGCAGCGCAAGGTGGGTGCGCAGACGCCGGTCGAAAATGGGCTGGCAAGCTCGCGATGCCCGCAATGTGGTGCTCCCTTGTCAGACAACGGCTCGCCTGAATGCGAGTACTGCGGGCAGGTGCTGGCAAGTGGTGAGCGCGACTGGGTGCTGTCGAGCGCCGTGCCGCTGTAGGGCGCTGCGCCGGCCTCAAGCGGACAAGAGGGGGGCGAGTGTCTCGTCAGCTTCTGGGTGCCACCGTGCTCTCATGTCCGAAAGCAACTTGAGAGACTTCGTTCGCGGGGCCGTGAGAGCCATCACTGCGTGCTGATTGTGAACGCTAAAGCACGAAACGGCACGCACCTTCGCCGCCTGACCGTGAGGCGAAACCAAGCAGCCCGAGCCAAGTGCGACAAGGCACTCACGCCGCGCAATTTGACCCGGCTCTGTCTCATTTAGGCCGCGAGCAGGCACACGCCTCATTGTGGCAGGGGGTCGAATTGAGCGAAGTACGCGAGGTCGCCGGCAAGCACAGGCACCAAGATGCGCTTGCCGACCACGAGATTAGTCTCGGCGGGTGTTACTACCGAGCGTGTAACGAACACGTCTGGCACGTTCCGGAGGGCGAGATCGTCTGCAGTGACTTGACTGCCTTCTTTGATGTCTTTGACGAACACGATGACCGGCGTCATTTTCCAGTCTCGGCAGGCCCTGTCATCCATCGCCTTGTTGGCGAAGCCGCTTACCGCGCTACCTGCCACCATGCCCACGACGACGCCGATGATGGCCCACAGAGCGGCGTTTGCTGGGCGATTTGCCTTCGGTTCAATCGTCATGACGATGGACGAGCCAACGCGCATCTTGTTGCATCGTCACTTTCATCGCCTACTGCGCGCGATCAGCTGGAGGCGCTGACGAGGTCGCTTGCTCAACAGGTGCAGCCTGAACAGAGGGCGCAATAGGTGCAGGCGCCGTTGCAGCCTCACGCCGCTTCTTCCAAAACCGATACACCAAAAAGACGACAATCAGCGCACCTAAGCCGATGAAGACACCCTTCTGCCCTTGCTTGATGTGGCTGATCAGCGCGTGCAGGTTGTCACCGAAGTGGTAACCCAAGAAGACGAATACCGGGGCCGAGAGCAACGCCGCGATGCCGTCGAAGAAAATGAAATGCGAATACTTCATCTTCACCGAACCGGCGGTGAAGTACGTCACCGCGCGCACGCCGGGCATGAAGCGGGCGATCATCACGATCTTCTCGCCGTGTTTGCGAAACAGCCCTTCTACGCGCGCGAGCTTTTCGGACGTGACGACCTTCGAAAAGAAGCCCGACGGAGAACGCCCCACCTTGCCGCCGATACGCCGCCCGGCGAAGAAGATCATCGAGTCGCCGGCAAGAATGCCCAACAGGCCGGTAGCCATCATGGGAATGAGCTGGGCGCGGCCTTCGTAAACGAGAAAGCCGCCCAAAATCAGCGACACATCTTCAGGCAGCGGCACACCTAAACCGCACGCCAACAAAATGCCGAAGACCACGACGTAAGAGAACCCGGCCCCGGTGTTCTCCATGATCTGAATGAGCAGATTTTCCACGGCGGCTCTTTAGGCGCTTTCCTTCATTGCTTTCGCGCAGGCCGGCGCGCATCAGCCCGCGCCAACGCATCGAGCACCCAACCCTCGACGGGTTTACCGTCGTCGAACATTTTGGCGATCTCCTTGACGCCAAAATAACCACGCGCTTGGGCAGCATCGTATTGAGCGTCGGTGGCGTTGATCGCCTTGAGCGCGAGAGCGGTGCCCAGCAAAGACGACGCGTATTCAGCGGGCGTTTGATCAGGAGCTCCTGCCACCTGAGCCTCCTTGAGCAATGCCGCGCCGCCAGCCCACCCTGCGACTTTCTTGCTCACCAGGGGGTCAATGAAGACGCGGGCATATTCACGCACCACGCCTTCGACGTTCGGCTTTTCAGCAGGGCCCACGACGAGCACGACTTCGTTGTCGCCCTGTACGCCCCGCACCGTGTCTTGCGCGTCGAGCAGGTTCATCACCATGACTGACGGAGGGGCCGAGTCAGGCACCTTCAACGTCGCGCGCGCCTTAGCGAGTGGAGCGTCGACCGAGGCCAAATATGCCTTCAACGCCTTGCGATAATCACCCTGCACCTGAGCCAACACTTCGTCGAGCTTCCACCCGGTGTAAGCGCGGGCGAGCACTGTTTCCAGGCCCTTCAATTCAGCGACGTCTTTGAGCTTTGAGCCGGCCGAAAAAGGGGCAGGCCCAGCGCTCACCACATAGCCCAAGTACTTCTTCAACGCCGTAGGGTGCGCGTCGAGAAAAGCATCGGCTGCTTTGCGCACGTCGGGGTCGCCGCCGATCACCCGGGTACGCACCAGCGCACGCACCGGGTGGTAATTCACCTTCGGCACCGGCTCGGTGCGCGTGACGGGGCCAGCGTCGAAGCCCGTGGCGTTGAGCACAGCGAAAAGGGCGAACACCCGTTCGTCGGCGCGCAGCTCCATGCCGTCACCCGTGTAGAGGCTCGAAAACCAGTCTGGCTCGGTGGCCGCAACAGCGGGGCTGGCGGCAACCACAGTAAAAACACAGCTCAGCAGTTTCAGGTGCATGCGTGCTGGGTAACCTAACCCAGGCGACCCAGCAAGTCTTCCCAGGTGATCGCCTGGTCTCCTGCGCGAAACCCGAAAGGTTCTACGCGTCAGGCAGGCTTTTTCTACGGTTTGCCTAACAGGCTCTTTAACGCCTCTTTGTTGTCGACGACCTTCTGGCCGACAGCGCCTACGATGCCCATCAACAGCTTCATGCAGGCTTGCGGCTTGTTCGCCATCAGCTTCTGAAAGTCAGCCTGTCGAATTTCAAAGGCGCTCACCGCGGTGCTGGCAGTGGCTGTACACATGCGCTGGCCGGTGTTGATCAACGCCAACTCTCCCAGCCAGTCTCCAGCGCCCACTTCGCCCACCGAGAGATCTTCGTTGGCCTTGCCCTTCACGGTGAGCGCCACTTTGCCCTCGGCGATGATCAGCATGGCGTCAGACACCATGCTCTCGACGAAGAGCGGCGTGCCTTGGGGGTAATTGTGACGCACACAAATCGACGCGACGATCTGCAGACCGGTATCGGTGAAACCCTTGAAGAGCGAGCTGCTCTTGAGCGCGGTGACGGCGTCCATCGGTGCGGTGCGACGGTATCACGGTTTCAAAGCGGCGCCGCCGTTTCGTCGAGACTGCGTGCGACGCCACCAAACCAGCAAGCCCACTCCGGCCAAGGCGCCCACCGTGTCAGCCACCCAGTCGAGCGCTTCAGCGCTTCGGCCGGGCGTAAAGAGCTGGTGCAACTCGTCACTCAGCCCAAAAACCGAGCTGCCCAACACCGCCCACCGCGCAGCCTGCCTGAAACCTTCAAGTCGCAATGCTCGCCATGAGAGCATCGCCAAACCGGCATATTCTATCGCGTGAAGCAGCTTGTCGAAGCGCCACACCGAGCGCGGCAGCGGCACATTTGAACGCGAGGAGAGAACGAAGATCGTCGCCGTGTAGAGCACCACGGGGCCCCAAGCCCATAGACGGCCTTGCCACGTTCGCCCTGCTTCGCTCAATGCAGTTGTGGGGTGCCTTCGGGGGTATCGCAGCTCTCAGCATCAGGCCACGGGCTCTCAACAATGACCTGGGTCGGCCCTTCGATGAGCTGCGTCTGCTTGCCGTAAAAGGCGCTCTGCGTCGCGGTGTCGACTCTCACCTTCACCAATGAGCCGATGGCTGCGTCTCCGTCGAAATGCACGGTGCGGTTGTGCGGCGTCTTGCCCGAGCGGCGATCAACACCTTGGTTCGAGCGCCCTTCTACCAACACCTCGACCTCTTGCCCCACAACCGCGGCAGAGATCTCTTGGCTGATGCGTTTTTGCAGGGCTTGCAGCCGCTCCAAACGTTCGACTTTGGTCTCATGGGGCACTGGCCCCCACTCTTCTTCACGCATGCCGGCAGCCGTCTTCGGCCGAGGAGAAAACACGAACGAAAACTGCCCGTCGTAGCGCACTGTTTCGGTGAGCTTCATGGTCTGCGTGAAGTCATCTTCACTCTCGCCGGGGTAGCCGACGATGATGTCAGTGGTGACGGCGATGCCCGGCCGCGCCGCGCGAAGCTTGGCGAGTCGCTCCAGGTATTCGGCCACCGTGTAGTCGCGTCGCATGCGCTTGAGCACCGTGTCGCAACCGCTCTGCACCGGCAGGTGAAAATGCGGCGCGATCTTCGGCTCGAGACGAAACGCTTCAATCAGCTCATCAGAAAGATCATGTGGGTGGCTGGTGGTGAACCGCACCCGCGCAATGCCGGGCACCTGTGCCACTCGAAGCAGTAGCTGAGCAAATGAAATGCCACCAACGTATGAGTTGACGTTCTGACCAATCAGCGTCACTTCGCGCACGCCGACGGCGGCGAGCGACGCGACCTCTTTCAGCACCTCGGGGAAAGCACGGCTCACTTCGCGGCCACGGGTGTGCGGCACCACGCAGAACGCGCAGACGTTGTCGCAGCCCTTCATCACGGTGACGAATTCAGTCGCCTTGCCGCGCGAAGTTTCGGGGTTCGCGGTGGGAAAAACGTATTCTTCAGAGTCGACGAACGCGGTCTCTGTCACCCGCGCACGGTCATCGATGACCCGCTTCAACATCTCGGGCAGCTTGGCAATCGCGTCGGGGCCGAACACGAAGTCGACATAGGGCACGCGCTTCAAAATCTTGTCTTTCTCTTGCTGGGCCACGCAGCCGCCCACGCCGATCAGCGCACCGCGCTGCATTTTCACCTGACGGTAACGGCCAAGCGCCGACAGCATCTTTTCTTCGGCCTTCTCGCGAATCGAACAGGTGTTGAGAATAATCAGGTCGGCATTGTCAGCGGTGGGAGTGGCCCCGTACTCCATCGACGCCAGCACCTCGCCCATGCGCAAGGTGTCGTTGACGTTCATCTGACAGCCAAAAGTGTGAATGAAGTAGCGCTTCATCGCGAGGCCTTATGGGGCCATCAGCGGGTGAAATGCAACCCAAGCCGCAGGCACTGGGTGCAGCGTTTCTTAAGCGAGGTGCAGGTGCCCCTTGCCTTCTGACGACGCCAACGCCTGGTGCAGATTCACCAACACTTCTTCGTTGGCCTTCAGGGCATCGAAGGTGCTCTGCCCGTAGCGCTCGATGAACTCAGAGAAGTCGCCCACCTTGCCCGTTTCTTTTGCAATGCGCTCAAGCACGGCGCTGTCTTTGGTCGACGCCTTTTTGAGTGCCAGTTCACGCACCACCCACGCCCGGCCACAAAACTGGGTTACCGTGACGCGCAACCGCTGCAGCTTTTGTTCGTCGTCAAAGCCCGTCGCGCGCATCGCCTCAGAATGGCTGAAAGCCAACCGCCCGGGCCATTCGGTCGCGGGGTGTCGCTGCAAGGCCGAAAGCAGCACTTGTTGATAGCGAATGTATTGCTGCAATTCGGCGGTATCGACGGTGCCGCCGACCAGTTTCAGTGTGCGCAGGTCGGTCATGACGGTGTTTTGCCATGCGGGTGGGGCCGCGTCAGCACCCATAGCGCGTTCACCGGCGTCACCACCATGCCGACAGCTACCGCGTAAAGCAGCTTGAAGACCGCGAAATCACGAAACACCAGGCCATCGACCTGGGCGAGCTCGAAGACGCCCAGCGTGGCGGGCGCGAAGGCCAAGGTGAACAAAGTGCCGAACATCACGGCACGCCCCAGCACCGCATAGGGAAAGAGATTCAACAATGGGTGGTTGCGCGGAGTCCACGCCAGGGCGTCGAAGCGGCCGGCCTTGTCGTCGCGGCGAATGAAGAGCGTGCCAAACACCACGGTGAGCGAAGAGATGAGAAAGGTGGTGAGCAATGTGTCTGCGGCGATACCCGAGCTGCCGAAAAACGGCACGTACAGCGTGGCGCGCTTGGGCCAGAGCGACGCGGCCGTGAGCGCTCCATTGACGACTACCGAGCCCAAGGCCTGGTACAAAAGGTACTGCTGCGGTGTCATTTTGAAGGTGAGCAGCCAACGCAGCCACACGAAGAGACTGTTCATCGCTCATTAAG